>NZ_SRIO01000004.1 GCF_004684205.1 Candidatus Macondimonas diazotrophica | reverse complement strand
TACAGAAAACCGTCCTCGTCCAGATAACCAATCAGACCGTCGTCATACCAGAGTTGCCCGCCGATCTCGAGGAAATTCTTGCGCATGGCCGCCTCATCCACGCCGGCATACTCGAGGCCGTACACCGTCGGGGTGCGCATGATGACCTTGCCTTCCTTGCCGGTGGGACACCAGGCCTGCTTGTCCGGATCCCAGATACCGACCTCGCAGCCGCGCACCTTGCCGACACTGTCGTAGCGCTTGGGGTTCGCCTGATAGTCCTCGGGCGCGAGAATGGTGACGAGCCCCGTCTCGGAAGCCGCGTAATATTCATGGAAGACATCGTCCTTGGCGCCCTGGCGGCGGAACAGGGCGTTGATCTCCTGTTTCACCTTGGGCGGACAGGGTGCGGCGGCGCAGATGATGGTCCGCATGCTGGCGAGGTTGTACTTGTTCTTTACTTCATCGGGCAGGGCCACCACCCGCTCCAGCATGGTCGGCGCCACGAAAGTCCAGTTGATGCGCTCGTCCTGGATGGCCTTGAGAAAGCCCTCGGCCGTGAACTTGCGCATCGGCACCGCTGTGCCGCCGACGAAAAAGGGCAGCACCCCGACCTGCACGCCGGCGTGATACAACGGCCCGGGAATCAGGGTCCGGACGTTGCCGGTGACGGGATCATGGATCTCGCCCAGCTTGTAGTAATAAAAGGCCGTGAGCTGCATCAGCCCCATACGCACCAGGTCTTCCTTCTTGGCGCCACGACGATCTTCGTCGGAATCGCTCGCCAGCCGCTCGCGGTTGATATTCATGTACTTGGGCGTGCCGGTGGTGCCGCCGCTGTAGGGACGCGGCGCCATGTCGAGCTTACCGGGTGGCAGGACGGGCTGCGCGCGGGCCATCAGCGCCTCATAGGAATGCATGCCCTCGGGCGGCTCGCCGCCGACCACGATGTAGTGCTTGACGGACGGGATCTGGTCGCGGATGGGCAGAATGCGGTCGAGAAATTCATGGTCGATCAACAGCATCTGTGGCTGGGCGGCATTGATGCATTGGGCCAGCTCGTGCGGCCGCAGATGCCAGTTGAGCATCGGCATGTGAATCCCGGTCAGCGTGCCAGCCGCCATGGCTTCGAACCAGACCGGGCTGTTGTAGAGCAGTTCGGCGAAGCGATCGCCCGTTTTCAGCCCCAGTCCGTGCAATACATCGGCAAAGCGAAGCACACGGTCCTTGAATTGGGCGAAGGTGATGCGCTGGCCTTCGAAGATAAGCGCCTCACGGCTGCCCAGCGTGTCCCAGAAAGACAGCAGGAATTGGCGTGGCAGTTCATTGCGGTCCAGGCGGCTGCGGATCAGCGCCTTGGTCAGCGTGCGCATACCATTGATCAATCCAACCTGACGCAGCGGTGCCAGTGCGCCCTTGCGGGCTTCGGGCATCTGGCGCAATTGAGCGAGTGCGGACATCGATTGTCTCCTCCATGAAAGACCATTTTTCTGATCGTTTTATCGGGAGTGGCCAATGGCCGATTCCATGCCCCCTCAGGCACGGATCTCCCGTCTTTGAAAAATAACATAACTCGTTGACATCAGCAGAAGAACCGTCGCGAGAAGCCCCGCTGCGCGTGGCCCCACCATGCCAATGCTTTGCGCCACCGGCAGGGGGTTTCCGAGAACCGCGCCCTCGAGCTGGCTGCTGAATACGCGCCCGATCGTCCGCATCTCCGGAACCAGCAAGGGCTGCACGGCTTCGGCGTACAGCACCGTCGGCGCCAGACGTTCCAATCCTTGCCGCATGGCGTAGGTTTCGATCGGCATTGCGGCGCCGCCCGGCACGAATCCCGGGATTTCGGAAAGCACCTGGGCCACCAGGGGCCAGAACAGCCATACGAACAACCAGATGCCCAAGGCCACCAGGGCCGCAGAGGCAGGTTGGGTGATCAGTACCGAAACCAACACGGCCAAGGCCAGCCATACCCCCGCGTACAGCAGCGTAACCAGCCAGAAGCAACCCAGCCGGATCATTTCCTCGCCATCGGGTGGAACTCCCAGAAACCAGATCCCCAACCCCACTGTCAGCACCCACAAGGTCACCAGCAGCAAAAACAGGATCGCCAGCGTTCCCAGAAACTTGCCGGCCAGAAAGGCATCGCGATAGACCGGCTGAGCCAGAACCCGACTCAAGGTGCCTCGAACCAGTTCGGCATTGACTGCGTCAAAACCGAGGCCAATGGCCACCAACGGCACGAAAAAACCCAGGAACTCGGACAGCGATGGCAACGGCTCACGTGTCGCCGTAAACAGATGCAGAAAGACGTAGGGGCTCTCGGCCACCGTCTGACGCAGCACCTCGCTGGCGCCATAGACCGCGGCTAGCGCCGCCATGAACACCAACCCTTCCAATATGCCCAGCCGCAACGAGGTTAGGTGATCGGCGAAGACCTTGCGGGCAATCACGTTCACCCCCGTCCAGGGGGAGCCCTCACGTCTGGCCATCCCGATTCTCGTCTTGAAAATACCGGCGATAGATTTCGTCCAGGTCGGGTGTTTTGGGAATCAGTACAGCCAGACCCAGGCCCGCGGCCGCGAGGCTTGCCATGAGCTGCGGCCGGACATCCCGCGTGGCGCGAAGCACGTAGTGATTTGGGGTCAACGGTTCGACGTGCACCTCGGGCAAGGCCGCCAGCACCGTCCGGGTCCGCGCCGGATCGCCGTCGATCGCGACCTCCAGACACCACTGCGCGCCCAATACCCGGCGTGCCAGCGCGGGCACCGAATCCATCAGTGCCAGCTGTCCCCGATGAAACAGGGCAACCCGATCGCAGACCGCCTGGACCTGATGCAGCAAATGCGAGGAAAGAAGCACCGTCATGCCCTCAGCGCGCAGACCGCGCACCAGCGACAGAAAGCTGTCAGCGGCTTCGGGATCCAGCCCCAGCGTCGGTTCATCCAGAATCGCCACCTGCGGCGCCTTGACCAGCAGTTCGGCCAAACCCAGCCGCTGCCGCATGCCGCGCGAATAGGTGGCTACACGATGATGAGCGACATCGGCCAGCCCCATGCGCATCAAGGCCGCTTCGATGCGCGGCGAAAAGACAGGCGAAGCCAGCCCATTGAGCCGCGCGGTGTAGACCAGATTCTCGCGGCCACTGAGCTCGTCATAAAACCCGACCCGATCCGGCAGATAGCCCACGCGGCGCTTCACCGACAACGGCCGGCGCGCCGGATCCAGGCCAAGCACCCGGACCGAACCGCTGCTGGGCTCGGTCAGGCCCAGCAGCATCAGAATGGTCGTCGTCTTGCCGGCCCCATTGGGCCCCAGCAGACCGATGATTTCTCCAGCCGCCACGGCCATCGTTACCTCGCGCACGACCCAGGTCTTGCCGTAGCGCTTGCCTAAATGGCGGGTTTCGATCACCGGCGCGCTATCGCCGCCCATAACGCACCACGACCAGACCGACCAGGAGCAAGGCCACGGCGGCGAGCGCAATTCCGACCAGACCCCAGAGTGTCGATGTGAGCGCGGTCACGCGATACTCAAGCGTCGCCTCGGTTCCGCGGCCATGCGCCTCGAAGGTCAGCAGATAATCGCCGGCCAGGGATTTCGCTCCGGGCTTGAACACCGCCGTGACCATCGTGCGCGCTCCGGGCGCCAGCCGGTCGATCTGCGCAGGCTCCAGGCGCAAAGACCAGTTCGCCGGTGCGAATCCGCTCAGCCGCAAATCCTCGGCAGGCGCCGTCCCCACGTTCTCGATCTGCAACTGCAGCGGGGTTTCGACGCCAAGATAGGCCGTACCGGACAGGCGTTCATCGGGCGGGGCCATCTTAAGACGCGGTTCCCCTGTGATCTCGAGGGTGAGCTCCTGACTCGCGCTCATGGTGCCTGCCAGCGCCGTGACGGTGATGGGATAGGTCTCGGCCGGAGTACCCCGCGGCGCGGCGACGCGCACATCGATCTGAGCGGAATCCCCTGCCTTGACCGGTAAACCCGTGATTTCCTGCTCGCTGAAACGGGGCAGAAAATCGACACGAAACCCGTCAGGCGCGCGCGCGCTCAGCGCCGCCATGACATCACGCTCCGTGGGATTTCGCACTGTCAACTCGAAAGTGAACACCGTCCGCGCAGCCCCCCGGAGTACCGGCAATCCCACTTCAAGCGCCAACGGTTGCGGGGCCTGTTCGCTCAGATGGAGCCGTAGCGGAAGTCGTGCCCGCGCCGATGACGAATGGGCTTCGAGCACGAGCGGAAACGGCCCGCCTGCCGCCCTTTCCGGTGGCTCGACCCAAAGCGACAAGGCCCGGCTCTGGTCCGGTTCGACCAGAACGGCACCGACCGGGCGGCCTCCAGCCTGGAGTACGACGGTCCAGCCCGGCGGCGCCTGTACCACCCGCACATCGACCCATTGGGGCGGCAGACCGTAATTCGCCACGGTCAGGGGAATGAGATGACCGCTACCGGTTGGCAAGGTCTGATCCGGATACGGTGTGATGAGACCCAGCCCTCGATACGCTTCACCGGCAGCGGGAGCAACCGCGCCCAGGACGGACAGCAAAATGGCCATCGCACTGACAATGCGTGCAAGAGGCATGGTGAAAAGCTCCTGAATGACAAGTCACTCGGCCACTCCCAGGCGGACACGGCCGGATCACGCCGCGCCTCAGGCGACACCGAACCGCTGGGTGCAATCGGCCACGAAATCGGCGATCAGCACGCCGGCCAGGCTCATGGGTCCGGGATGCGGCGGCAACGCCCGGTAATCGAACCAGCCGGCCTCCACGATCTCCACCCCGTCAGGACGCAACGCTCCAGCCCGATATTCACACACGAAGCCGATCATCAGGGAATGGGGAAACGGCCAGGGTTGCGAACCAAGATAGCGCATGGGACCGACCTCGATGCCGACTTCTTCGGCAACTTCGCGGCGCACACAGCTTTCCAGTGTTTCCCCGGGTTCGACGAAACCGGCCAGGATACTGAACATGCCTTCAGGGAACTCCGGCCCGCGTGCGAGAAGCACCTCGGTCCCGCGCACTACCATGGCCATGACCGCCGGCGCAAGACGGGGAAACTGGCGGAGCCCGCACGCCGGGCATTGCTTGGCCCGATCGTTCTCGGCAAACACCAGCGTTGTGGCGCACTGGCCGCAATAGCGATGCGTGCGATCCCAGGCAACGATCTGGATAGCTCGCCCGGCCAGCAGAAACAGATCCTGCGGCAACCGGCCGTGAAGCCGGCGCAGATCCAGCCATTGGCCCTGCGGATCCGTCGTTTCGGCATTACTGTCAGCACCCACGGCCTGACAGGCCACACCGTCCAGATATCCCAAGGGATGGGGCACAGGGTCCGTGGCAAGCCCGAGGAAAAGCGCTCGGGTGACACGCGGCAGACTGAAGCTTCCATCGGCTTCCCGGCGCACCCAGAGGCGGGATCCGTCGCAGACGAACCACCAGGCCGGGTCCGCCCGTACCGTCTCGAAGCGCAAGACCGGCTCGAACCGTCCGGAAAAACCGTCACCGTATCGATTCATCGCCGGGTCTCCACCAGCCGGATGGTGCTCGCCTATGGGCCCTCGATCAGGCCAGCTCGACCGGAAACGCTACCACGGCATCGATCTCGTGTGCACCGACCGCAATCATCACCAACCGATCCAAACCCAACGCCACCCCGACGCAGTCGGGCATACCGGCGGTCAAGGCGGCGAGCAGCGCCTCATCCACGGGAACTGCGGCCCGCCCGTGCGCCTGGCGCCAGGCGAGATCCTGTGTGATGCGGGCACGCTGCTCCTGCGCGTCACACAACTCATGATAGCCGTTAGCCAGTTCGACACCCTGTAGATAGAGTTCGAAACGCGCCGCGCGTGGTGGTGGGCCGGGTAACAGGCGCGCCATTGCAGCCTGTGATGCCGGATAATCGGTAATGAAACACAGGCCATCCCGACCCAGATGGGGTGCAACACAGTGCGTCATGACCAGATCCAGCCAGCCGTCCCGGTCCAGGTCCGCAACGCCACCGGACAGCGTCCCGCTGCTGGCCACCAGACGGCGTCGACAATCCGCAATACCGGCCGTGAACGGATCCAGCTGGGCATATCGCTGAAATGCATCCCGATAGGTCAGCGTTTCAGTCGGTCCCAAGGCGGGGCCATCGCGCAGCACCAGACACGCCAACTCCGCGACCTCCGCCATCAAGGCCATCTGATCGAAACCCGGTCGATACCATTCCAGCAGCGAGAATTCCGGGTGATGCAAGCGCCCCCGCTCGCCAGCGCGCGCCGCCCGATAGATCTGGTAAATCGGCCCCGAGCCTGCGGCCAGAAGGCGCTTCATATGCGCTTCCGGCGAGGTCTGCCAATAGCGCGGCCCCCAAGGGGATTCAGGGAGGCAGACCGCCTGAAGGTGCGGATCGCTGGCACACGCCGCGCCAAACAGTGGTGTTTCCACCTCCCACACGCCGCGTTCCTGGAAAAACGTCCGAATCCGAGCCAGAATCGTGGCCCGCTGCCGCAAGACGGCGAGATCGGCGCTGGGCTGCCAGCGGACGGGGAATTTCACTCCTTGACGCGGGAGACATACTCCGCGGTCCGGGTATCGACCTTGATCAACTCCCCCTGCTCAACGAACAGCGGCACCCGCACCACCGCCCCGGTTTCAAGGGTAGCGGGCTTGCCGCCGCCGCTGGCTGTATCGCCCCGGATGCCCGGGTCGGTTTCCGTGATCCGCAGGACGACGAAGTTCGGCGCCGTCACACTCAGCGGGATGTTGTTGTAGAGCATGACCGTGCACACATCCTCTGGCTTGATCCACTTGGTGGCCTCGCCAACCGCCTCGGGATTGGCAGCATGCTGCTCGAAGGTATCGCTCACCATGAAATGCCAGCTGTCTCCGTCGTTGTAGAGATACTGCATTTCCACCTCGACCACGTCAGCCGATTCGATGGTGTCCCCGGATTTGAAGGTGCGCTCGATGACCCGACCGGTCTTGAGGTTGCGCAACTTGACCCGGTTGAAAGCTTGCCCCTTTCCGGGCTTGACGAACTCGTTTTCCAGGATGCTGGCCGGATCACCATCAAGCATCACCTTAAGTCCGGATTTGAATTCATTGGTGCTGTAGATCGCCATGGATATTCCATCATGAAAATGGGACAAACCCCGGGGACGCTCTGTGCAAAGCCCCGGAAATCGACCGGTTGTCTAAAATGATCCGGTTGCATCCATCCCCGACGAAGGCCGAGACGGATACCGCAGGAGCGCCATGATAACCCGAAGCATTTCCTCGACACAGCCGCCGCGCTGGCAATCCCTGCTTGCTCAAGGCGTGCGGGATGTGGGCGAATTGCTGGCACGGCTCGACCTCGACCCCACCCAAGCGCCGGGCCCGCTCGATCCGAACTCCCCGTTCCCCCTGCGCGTCCCGTTGGGCTTCGTCGCGCGCATGCGTCGCGGCGACTGGAACGACCCCCTGTTGCGGCAGGTCTTACCGCTGAACGCCGAGTCCGCACATCATCCCGGTTTCGTACTCGACCCTGTGGGTGACGCACCCAGCCGGCGCCCCGGTGGCCTGCTGCACAAATACCACGGGCGGGTGCTGATGATTCTGACCGGCGCCTGCGCGATCCACTGCCGCTACTGCTTCCGCCGCCATTTCCCCTATTCCGAAGCCCATGCCGCACGCAGCCGGTGGCAAGAAGCCTGGGACTATCTGCGCGACGACACCTCGATCGAAGAGGTGATTCTGAGCGGAGGTGATCCCTTGAGTCTGCCCGATGAGAAACTGGGCGAATTAACCGACGCGCTGAGCGAAATCCCGCACATCAAACGGCTTCGCCTGCA
Organism: Candidatus Macondimonas diazotrophica; assembly: GCF_004684205.1. Classification (NCBI taxonomy): domain Bacteria; kingdom Pseudomonadati; phylum Pseudomonadota; class Gammaproteobacteria; order Chromatiales; family Ectothiorhodospiraceae; genus Candidatus Macondimonas; species Candidatus Macondimonas diazotrophica. The sequence continues at coordinate 209,299 of NZ_SRIO01000004.1, read as the reverse complement.
CACCCGGCTCCCCATCGTGCTCCCTGAACGAATCGACGATGCCCTGTCAAGTTGGTTGGAGAACCGCCGATTTCAATGGGTAATCGTCGTTCACAGCAACCATGCCCTCGAACTCGATCAGACCGTGGCCGAAGCGCTGAGGAAGATGAGTCGCACCGGTGCGGTGATGCTCAACCAAGCCGTCCTGCTGAAAGGCGTCAACGACACTGCGCATGCGCAGATTGCGCTCAGCAAGCGGTTATTCGAAATCGGGGTGATGCCGTATTACCTGCATCTCCTCGATCGCGTCGCTGGTACAGCGCATTTCGAGGTGGAGCAAACCCATGCCCGCGCGTTGATCGGGCAACTCGCCGCCCAGTTGCCAGGCTATCTGGTACCCCGACTGGCGCGCGAAGAACCCGGCGAGCCAGCCAAACAAGTTTTGGCAGCCGACCTTTGAGCCATGGAAACGCGGCAGGGCGATCGAAATCGCCCGGGAGATGAGACCTTGAAAAGCGAGGCGTCTGTTCCAATTTCGGCATGGGTCGTCAATCGATCACCGAATTCGGCCGAAATGGTCGGCAGCCTCCTGCGCAATGCCGGCCTGCGGGTTCGGACACGCCACGTTCCGGATCTGTCTGCCCTGAATCAGGCGCTGGCCACGGATCGACCGGATCTGCTGCTGTGTCCCGAGAGCAACGGTCCCGTCGCGATGCCGGATGTCATTGTACGTGCCCAGGCATGCACCCCCCCAATACCGGTCATCGTTGGCGGCGAACGGCCCGACTCGACGCGCATGGCGGCAGCGATCCGCCAGGGCGCCGCCTTTTTGATGGATTTTCAGGCTGGGGATTTGCTGGCCGCTGTCGCGCAACGCGAAATCGCGCTGACCGGCATTGCCGTAAGCCGTCTGAGCGCAAGCGAGCAGCTGCGCCAATGGCAGCGCCAATACGAACAGTTCGTGGCGCATACCTCCGATCCGATTGCCACCATCACCGAAGGCGTGCTGACCCAGGTCAATACGGCCTTTTCGGGCTTGCTCGGATATGATCAGCCTTCCGATATCGAAGGCACTCCCGTCATGGATATCATCGCACCAGCGTCCCGCAATACATTCAAGCGCTGCCTGCGGGACGCTCAAGCCGGAATGCTGCCCGACCAGGCGCTCTCAGTCACCGGTCAACATCGAGCAGGCCGTACCGTCCCCATGAGCTGGCACGTTGGATGGGCCCCATCGGGCGTTTCCGGGGCGCTGCAGATCCTGATTCCCGCACCATCGACCGATTCGGCCAGCGAACAGGCGCTCGCCCCCCGCGCCGAATCCGACCTACCGGTACCAGAGCGTGCTCAGCTGGAGCAGGACCTGATGCGCCTGAAAGCGCAGCTTGCGGACGCAGAGACGCGCAATGCGCAATTGCAGGCCGAACACCTGGCCTCCCTTCCCCCGCGAATTGCGCAGATCAAGACGGCACTTGGGGCACTCGCCGAGTTTCCCGCACCCGCCGCCGACAACCGATTTCTCCTGACGATCTATCTCGACGAGCTGCCTGATCTGCTCCCGGACGCGGGATATGCTGGCTGCGAAACCGCCTTGCAAAATTATGCGCTTGCGTTGCAAGCCCTGCTGCCGACCGGAAGTGTCCTGGTTCAACTGCGGGATTTCTGGCTGACCGGGGCATTTACCGCGACGACACTGGACGAGGCCCAGAAACAAGCCGGCCAATGGCAGGCCCAGCTGGCGCAGCATGTCGTGGAGATCGGCACGCAAAGCCGGGTATTGCGTGCATTCTTCGGCGTCCGGGAATGGCCAGACCATGCATCGGTGTCACTTGAAGCAGCCGTCATGGAAACCGAACGCAGTACGCTGGATGCGCGCAGCGCGCGCCAGATCTTGGGCGTGGTCAAACGCCGAAACAGCGGGACGGATACCGCGCAAGCCGATTCGGCGTGGGCGAACCGCCTACGAGCGGCGTTGGCGCATGAGCGCCTGCATCTGGTCTATCAACCCATTTCATCACTGACGGCCAGCGCCACCGAATATTATGAAGTCCGCCTTCGCCTGCTGGATGAGGCAGGACAAGAGCAGGCGCCGGCGCTGTTCTGGCCCGCGGCCGAGCGCACCGGCGTTGCGGAAGAATTGGATCACTGGGTCTTCAGTCACGCCCTTGCGGTCTTGACCGATCAGCGCCGCACATCCAACCAGGCTGGGTTCTTCGTCAAGCTTTCCGCCGCCAGCATCCTGTCGGAACGGAGTCTGGACTGGTTCATGACGCACCTTCCAAAAGGGGATGCAGCGGCGCCGATGTACCTGCAGATCGCCGAAGGGAATATTGAGTCCCATTTGAAGACTGTGCTGAGTCTGGCACAGCGGTTACGTCAAGAAGGGTATGGCCTCGCAATCGATCACTTCGGCTCCAGTCCGCATGCGCTCCAACTGGCCAGCCACCTGTCACCGAAGTTCATCAAACTGGCACCGATCTTGTTGCAGGAAATCGCCGAAAACCAAGAAGCCCAGAACCACATTCGGCAGATCGTCGAATACGCCGAACGCCATGGCATCAGTGTCATTGCAGGGCATGTGGAAAGCGCCCATACCCTGGCCATGCTCTGGCAGCTGGGGGTGCACTATCTACAGGGGCATTACGTGCAGGAACCTGAGGTCGTCCTGCATTCTCCGGATCAACGGACACGTCCGCCCAGACGCCAGGGAGAACGGGCGTAAAGGCGGACGGTTTAACGGATCAGCCCGCAGCCCGCAGCGCCGCGATCCGCTCCTCAAGCGGCGGATGGCTCATGAACAGCCGCATCATGCCGCCGCCGGAACGAATTCCGAAGGCGCGCAGTTGGTCCGGCATCAACGGCGGTTCGTGGGCTTCGCGCAACCGCTCCAGCGCGCCGATCATTGCAGCGCGGCTGGTCAGTGCCGCACCGCCAGCATCAGCCCGGAACTCGCGCCAGCGCGAAAACGCCATCACGATCACGGTCGCCAGAAGGCCCAGCACGATCTCCGCCACGATGACGGTCGCGAAATAGCCGATCCCGTAGCCCTGGCGCTCCTCGCCGCGAGAGAGGGCGTTGTTAACGACCGAGCCGATGATACGTGACAGGAAGATCACGAACGTATTGAGCACCCCCTGCAACAGACCCAAGGTCACCATGTCGCCATTGGCCACGTGGGCCACTTCATGACCCAGGACCGCCTCGGCCTCTTCCTGGCGCATGCGCTGCAGCAGCCCGGTGCTCACCGCCACCAGCGCATTGTTGCGGGACATGCCGGTGGCAAAGGCATTCGGATCCGGGCTGTCGAAGATCCCGACCTCCGGCATGCCGATCTGCGACTCGCGTGCCATGCGTGCGACAGTATCGACCAGCCAGCGCTCCAGATTGCTGGTGGGCTGCTCGATTACCCGTACCCCCATGAACCGCTTGGCCATCCACTTGGACATCGCCAGTGAAATGAACGAGCCGCCCATCCCCATGACTGCAGCGAAGACCAGAAGTGCAAGCGGGTTGCCGCCGCGGACGGCAAGCGCCTGATCGAGACCGAGTACCCGGAGCACAACCGTCAGTAGGACGATCACCGCAATATTGGTCAGCCCGAACAGAAAAATACGTTTCACCCAAGTCATGGTGTTCACCGTTACCACTGTTGAAGTCGTTGCTTGACGGGATTGATGCTTCGCTGGCCGACCGGACGCCGGACCTCAACATCCCGCATCTGAGACCTGAATCCACTCCGGCGGGTTCCCGGAAGCGCAGCGATTTTGCCACCGGTCAGCGAACCGATACCAGCCTTCCCTGCCCACCGGTCCACCACCTGGCAGACTGGATTTTGCCTGACGAGTGAGGCAGCATGAAACCTTGTCTAACTCCATCCATCCGCTTGCACCCGTGAGTTGCGTGAACGCCGAAACCCTGGACTTTGAAGCCGCCCTCAAGGAACTCGAGACATTGGTCCAGCAGCTCGAGCGCGGCGAACTCAGCCTTGAGCAATCGCTGGAGCGGTTCGAACGGGGCGTTCAACTGACCCGACGTTGCCAGCAGGCACTGCAGCAAGCCGAGCAGCGCGTCTTGGTGCTGACCCAGCCGGATCCGCAAGCGCCGCTTGCACCATTCAACCCGAACGCGACGCCGGAATGAACAGCCGGCCGCCGATCTGTCCGGCCCTGAACCAATGGCGCAGTCGGGTCGACGCGGCGCTGGAAAGCCGACTACCGCCTGCCGATGCAGCGCCGCAGAAACTTCACGCCGCAATGCGTTATGCCGTCCTCGGCGGCGGCAAGCGGGTACGCCCGGCGCTGTGCTACGCCACGGGCATGCTGCTCGACGTGCCGCTCGACTGGTTGGATGATGCCGCCTGCGCAGTCGAGATCATTCACGCCTATTCGCTGGTCCACGATGATCTGCCCGCCATGGACGACGACGATCTCCGGCGTGGCCGTCCGACGACGCATCGCGCCTTCGACGAGGCGACGGCGATCCTGGCCGGAGATGCGTTGCAGTGCCTGGCCTTCGAGCTGCTTTCCCGACCGGTGGCCGGCGAAGGACCCACGCCTGCCCAGAAGATGCAGCAGGTGCGCACCCTGAGCCGAGCCTGTGGCTCCTGGGGCATGGCCGGCGGTCAGGCCATGGATCTGGCGGCGAGCGCCGGCAGAATCGATGAGGCGCATCTGGAAACCATCCATCGCAAGAAAACCGGCGCACTCATCAGCGCGGCGGTTCGCCTCGCGGCGGATCTGGCGCTCGACGAGGATGTCCCGGCCTATCAACACTTGGACCGCTTTGCAGCGGCCATGGGCCTTGTGTTTCAAATCCGCGACGACATTCTGGACATTACCGCCGACACCGCCACCCTCGGCAAGCGACAAGGCGCCGATCTGGCTCATGACAAAGCTACCTACCCGGTCCTTCTCGGACTGGATGGTGCGCAACGCCGAGGACTGGAACTCCACCAGCGCGCCATGAGCGAACTCGTTTCTTTCGGTTCGGCGGCCGAACCGCTCCGCACGCTGGCGGATGAACTGCTCAACCGGCATTGCTAATCCATATCCCGGTTTCGGGATGACCTATCCTTGATGCAAAAGGCCTACATCCCGATAATCTCCGTTCACCTCATGCTTCCAGGTTGCCATGAATTCAAGTTTCCCTCTGCTGGCGCAAATCGATTCGCCCGCAGCCCTGCGCCGGCTGCCTGAATCATCGCTGTCCGCGGTGGCTGCGGAATTGCGCGGCTATCTGATCGAAACCATCGGGAAGTCCGGTGGACACTTCGCCGCCAATCTGGGGACGGTGGAACTGACCATTGCGCTGCATTACATCTTCGAAACGCCGGAAGATCGCCTGGTCTGGGACGTGGGCCATCAGACCTACCCCCACAAAATCCTCACGGGCCGGCGCGAGGCCTTGTCCACCATCCGCAAGCTGCACGGGCTGGCGCCCTTCCCGCAGCGCGCGGAGAGTCCGTTCGACAGCTTCGGGGTCGGGCATTCCAGCACCTCCATCAGTGCCGCGCTCGGGATGGCATTGGGTGCCCGCGCCCGAGGTGAACATCGGCGCATTGCAGCCATCATCGGCGATGGCGCCATGACGGCAGGCATGGCCTACGAAGCGCTCAACCACGCCGGCCATCTGCGCGCCGACATGCTGGTCATCCTGAACGACAACGAAATGTCGATTTCCCCGAATGTCGGTGGTCTGTCCAACTATCTGGCACGGATCCTCTCGGGCCACTTCTATACCAGCATTCGGGAAGAAGGGAAAAAGGTGCTGCGTCACGTGCCGCCAATGTGGGAGTTCGCCCGGCGTGCCGAGGAGCACGTCAAGGGCATGGTGGCGCCTGGAACACTGTTCGAGGAGATGGGTTTCAATTATATCGGTCCGGTCAATGGACACGATCTGCCGACCCTTATCCAGACGCTGGGCAATCTGCGCGATCGTCCCGGTCCCCAGTTCCTGCATGTGGTCACATGCAAGGGCAAGGGATTTGCGCCGGCTGAACAGGACCCCATTGCTTGGCACGGAGTGACCCGCTTCGATCCGGACACCGGAACTCTGCCCCCCGGAAAGCCGGATGCGAAACCCACCTACAGTCAGGTCTTCGGTTCATGGATCTGCGATGCGGCATCGCGCGATCCGCGCGTACTCGGCATCACACCTGCCATGCGGGAAGGCTCGGGGTTGGTGGAGTTCGAGAAGCGCTTTGCGGATCGCTACTTCGACGTAGGGATCTGCGAGCAGCATGCGGTAACCCTTGCGGCGGGTTTGGCCTGCGAAGGCATGCATCCGGTGGTTGCCATCTACTCGACCTTCCTACAGCGCGCCTACGATCAGCTGATTCACGATGTGGCGCTACAGAATTTGCCGGTCGTTTTCGCCATTGACCGCGCCGGTCCGGTCGGACAGGATGGCGCCACGCATCACGGCGCCTTCGATCTCTCCTTCCTGCGCTGCATTCCCAATCTGGTGGTGATGGCACCGGCTGACGAAGCCGAATGCTGCGCCATGCTCAATACCGCTCTCTCCATCGAGGGGCCGACGGCCGTTCGCTATCCCCGCGGAGCAGGCATCGGACGGCCGTTCGATACCGGGGCAGCCACCCTGCCGGTCGGCCAAGGGGAAATCCGGCACCCGGGACATGGCCTCGCCGTGCTGGCCTTCGGAGTCATGGTGGAACCGGCGATGCAGGCCGCCCGGAAATTCGGGGCCACCGGCGTCAACATGCGTTTCATCAAACCGCTCGATGAAGCGCTCGTGCTGGAATTGGCTCGCAACCATGGTCATCTCGTGACGGTTGAAGACAACGTCGTGGCCGGTGGTGCCGGCAGCGCCGTTGCCGAGTGCCTGGCCCGCCATGGGCTGAGCGTCACGATCACCCACCTGGGTCTCCCAGACCAGTTTCTGGAGCACGGTACCCGCGAGGAATTGCTCGCGGCCTGTGGGCTCGACGAGTCCGGCCTCGAGGACACGATCGGCGCGTTGATGCCGCTCGCGCCCCGAGCCCATCAAAACCCCTGAATCCCGAACGCGGCGCGCCGACACCGCCGCGCGCACTCGTGCGCCTGCGAATGCCAGATCATCGCCGGCCGACCCGCATAGGGCACGGAACCTTGGTCCGCCCAGTTGGTCGCATTAATGTCAAACGTCGGGAAACGGGGGCATGAGATCGTACGGCCGTCAGGCATTTCCCATCCACCACGGGAACAGCCCGTACCTGTATTCACTGAACCGTCGATAGGGTGCTTTCCACAGCGCCCCTAACCCGCCACTGCATTTCCTGCCCGCCGCAAACCGCACAGCCAGACAGGAATCTGCCTCATGCAAATCAACGAGCCGATCATCCGGTCTCCCGACAACGCTGCCCTCACGCCCCACGACGTCTACCTTTTCAAAGAAGGATCCCACACCCGGCTCTACGATAAGCTCGGGGCCCATCCCCGGCAGATGGCCGGGAAGCCGGGCGTGCACTTCGCACTTTGGGCACCCAACGCCGCGGCGGTTTCCGTCATGGGTGAATTCAACGACTGGAACAAGCAGAGCCACGCCCTCGCGCCGCGCACCGATGACTCGGGCATCTGGGAAGGCTTTATCCCCGGGGTGCCGCTCGGCAGCGCCTACAAGTTCCACATCGTTTCCCGCCATCACGGCTACGCCGTTGACAAGGCGGATCCTTTCGCCGTCTGGAGCCAGTCGCCGCCCGAGACAGCCTCGCGCATCTGGACGCTGGACTATGATTGGAACGACACCGAGTGGATGGCCCGGCGACGCGAGGCGAACGGACTGGAAGCGCCGCTATCGATCTATGAAGTCCACCTCGGTTCCTGGCGACGCCTCCCGGAAGAAGGCAATCGCTTTCTGAGCTATCGGGAAATCGCGCCCCAGCTGGCCGAACATGTCCGCAGCCTGGGTTTTACCCATGTCGAGCTGCTTCCGGTCATGGAACACCCGTTTTATGGTTCGTGGGGGTATCAGACGACCGGCTATTTCGCCCCCACGGCGCGCTATGGTTCGCCGCAGGATTTCATGTACCTCGTCGATTACCTGCATCAACAAGGCATCGGCGTGATTCTGGACTGGGTGCCGTCGCACTTTCCGAGCGACGAGCATGGACTGGCGTACTTCGACGGAACCCATCTGTTCGAGCATGCCGACCCCCGCCAGGGGTTTCATCCGGAATGGAACAGCGCCATCTTCAACTACGGACGCAATGAGGTGCGGTCGTTCTTGCTGTCCAGCGCCCTGTTCTGGCTGGAGAAATACCATGTGGATGGTCTGCGGGTCGATGCCGTCGCCTCGATGCTCTATCTCGATTACGGGCGGCGCGAGGGCGAATGGATTCCCAACCGCCACGGCGGGCGGGAGAACCTGGACGCCATTCAGTTTCTCCGCAAGCTCAACGAAGCGGTCTACCAGGATCATCCCGATACCCAGACCATGGCCGAGGAATCCACTGCCTGGCCGATGGTCTCGCGACCGACCTACGTCGGCGGGCTCGGTTTCGGCTTGAAATGGAACATGGGATGGATGCACGACACCCTGAAGTATTTCCAGAACGACCCCATCCACCGCCGCTACCATCAGGGACAGATTTCGTTCAGCATCTGGTATGCCTTCACCGAGAACTTCCTCCTGCCGCTCTCGCACGATGAAGTGGTCCACGGTAAAGGCGCGCTCATCGGCAAGATGCCGGGGGACGAATGGCAGCAATTCGCCAATCTGCGCCTGCTCTATGGCTACATGTGGGCGCATCCGGGCAAGAAACTGCTGTTCATGGGCGGTGAATTCGGCCAGCGACGTGAATGGCAGCACGAGGAAAGCCTGGAATGGCATGTTTTGCAGTACCCGCTTCACGACAGCCTGCAGCGATGGATCGGCGACCTCAATCACCAGTATCGAACCCATCCGGCCCTGCATGCAGTCGATTTCAACCCGGAAGGATTCGCGTGGGTGGACTTCCAGGACTGGGAAAATTCCGTGCTCGCCTTTCTGCGCCAGGGCAAAAATCCCGACGATGTCGTTCTGATCGTGTGCAATTTCACCCCGGTGCCTCGGAACAATTACCGGATCGGCGTCCCGCAGGGCGGCCTGTGGGAAGAGCTGCTCAACAGCGACGCCGCCATCTACGGCGGTAGCAACATCGGCAACCTGGGGCGAATCGAAGCGGCCCCGGTGGCGACGCAGGACTACTTCCACTCCCTGTCGCTGACGTTACCGCCGCTTGGCATCATCTACCTCAAACCCGTACCCGCGGCGTGAACGGAGAACTCGCATGCTTGAAGTCAGCAAGGATGGGCGACAGCGCGTCATCATCGAGGCGGTCAAGCCCGAAGTGGACTGCGGGCGTTTTCCGATCAAGCGCGTGATTGGCGAAATCATCGAGGTCGAGGCGGCTGTTTTCTGCGATGGCCACGATCGGGTACGGGCCATGGTGCGTCACCGCGCTGCTGGATCAGCCGAATGGCAGGAAGCACCCATGCAGCCGCTGGTCAACGACCGCTGGCGTGCACAATTCCGGGTCGACCGGATCGGGCGCCATGAGTACACCCTCATCGCCTGGTTGGATCATTTCCGCACCTGGCGTCACGATCTGGTGCGTCGTGAAAATGAGCGGGACATCCTGATTGCCTTGAAAACCGGCGCGATGCTTGTGGAGGCAGCGGCGAGCCGGGCGAATCAGGACGACCGCACGAGTCTCTTGCACTACGCCGAAGCGCTGCGCGATGCCGTGACCGGCAGCGAGGGGTGCGCCATCGCCGTCGATCCCGAACTGGAACGTCTCATGGATCGTCATGCCGAGCGCCGCCATATCACCGAATACGAGCGCATCCTGCCGGTGACGGTCGATCCGATCCGTGCCCGTTACTCGAGTTGGTATGAGCTTTTCCCCCGTTCCTGCGGACCCCGCGAAGACGTCCACGGCACCTTCGCCGACTGCGAACAGCGATTGCCCGACATCGCCCGGATGGGGTTCGATGTCGTGTACCTGCCGCCCATCCATCCCATCGGCCGAACCTTCCGCAAGGGGCGCAACAACACGCTCGAAGCCACCCCAGAGGATGTGGGGTCCCCATGGGCCATCGGCGCGTCCGAGGGCGGCCACAAGGCCATCCATCCCCAGTTGGGTACGCAGGAGGACTTCCGGCGCTTCATCGAACGCGCCCGAGCGCTCGACATCGACGTCGCGCTCGACATCGCTTTTCAGTGCGCGCCGGATCATCCCTATGTGCGCGAGCATCCCACATGGTTTCGGCGGCGCGCGGACGGCACCGTGCAATACGCCGAGAATCCGCCCAAGAAATATCAGGACATCTATCCCTTCGATTTCGAGACCGAAGACTGGCAGGATTTGTGGCACGAGCTGAAAAGCGTTTTCACCTTCTGGATCGAACAGGGCGTGCGCGTGTTTCGCGTGGACAATCCCCACACCAAACCGTTTCCCATGTGGGAGTGGCTCATCACCGAAATCAAGAAGGCGCATCCCGAGACGATTTTCCTCTCCGAGGCGTTCACCCGGCCCAGCATCATGCATCGGCTCGCCAAGCTAGGCTTCAGCCAGTCCTATACTTATTTCACTTGGCGCAATACCAAGCATGAGCTTACCGACTACCTGATCGAGCTGGCCCAGCATGATTCCCGCGAGTATTTCCGCCCCAACCTCTGGCCGAATACCCCGGACATTCTGAGCGAATTCCTTCAGTATGGTGGCCGTTCCGCCTTCATGCTCCGTGTCGCGCTGGCCGCGACGATGGGCGCCAACTACGGCCTGTACGGCCCCGCCTATGAACTGCTGGAACACCAGGCTCGCGAACCCGGTAGCGAAGAATATCTCGACTCCGAGAAATACCAGCTGCGTCACTGGGACCTGAGCCGCCCCGACAGCCTGGCGCCCTTCATCACGCGCCTGAATCGCATTCGTCGGGACAATCCGGCCCTGCAACGGGATTGGGGCCTGCGGTTCCATCCGGTCGACAACGACATGCTGCTTTGTTACAGCAAATCGGCCGAAGGACTCGGCGGCGAGGAAAACATTCTGATCATGGTCGCCAATCTCGACCCGCACCATGCGCAATCCGGCTGGATCGAGTTACCACTCGACAGCTTTGGCATTGGTGCCAATGATTCCTACCAGGCGCATGACCTGCTGTCGGATGCCCGCTACCTATGGCAGGGCCCACGCAACTTCGTGCGGCTTGACCCCCATGCGGCCCCGATTCACATCCTGCGCTTGCGCCGTCGCCTACGCAGCGAACGTGACTTCGATTACTTCCAATAAGACCAAGCGCGGAGAACTGTTCATGGAGCCCGGCATCATCCCCCCTGACCATGCCACTGACGAAACCGTTTCGGACTGGTGGAATGATCCACTTTGGTACAAGGACGCCATCATCTATGAACTGCACGTCAAGGCATTCTTCGACGCCAACAATGACGGGACCGGCGATTTCCGCGGACTGACCGAGAAGCTCGACTATGTGAAGGACCTGGGCGTCAATACCATCTGGCTGCTGCCGTTCTACCCCTCGCCTTTCCGCGACGATGGATACGATATCTCCGACTATCACAACGTCGACGCGCAATATGGAACCCGCGCCGATTTCAAGCAGTTCATTCGCGAGGCGCATCGGCGCAAACTGAAGGTGATCACCGAACTGGTCATCAATCACACCTCCGACCAGCACCCGTGGTTTCAGGCTGCGCGCTTCGCGCCGCCCGGTTCGTCCAAACGCGATTTCTACGTCTGGAGCGATACCGACAAGAAATTCGATGGCACGCGCATCATCTTCACCGACACCGAAAAATCCAACTGGGCCTGGGACGATGCGGCGCAAGCCTACTACTGGCACCGCTTCTTTTCCCACCAGCCGGATCTCAATCACAACAATCCGGCCGTGGTGAAGGCCGTGATCCACGTGATGCGTTTCTGGCTCGACATGGGTGTCGACGGACTGCGCCTCGACGCAATTCCCTATCTTTGCGTCCGTGAAGGGACCAACAACGAAAACCTGCCCGAGACGCATGAGGTCATCAAGAACATCCGCTCGGTGATCGATGCCAACTACCCCAACCGCATGTTGCTCGCCGAGGCCAATCAGTGGCCAGAGGATGTACGGGAATACTTCGGGGAGGGTGATGAATGCCACATGGCCTATCACTTCCCGCTGATGCCCCGTCTGTACATGGCCATCGCCCAGGAGGATCGCCATCCCATCGTCGAAATCATGGCGCAGACACCCGATATTCCGGATAACTGCCAATGGGCGATCTTTCTGCGCAACCACGATGAACTGACCCTGGAAATGGTGACCAGCCGCGAGCGCGATTACATGTACACCATGTACGCCGTCGATCCCCGAACGCGAGTCAACGTGGGCATCCGGCGCCGCCTCGCGCCGTTGATGGAAAACGATCGGGAACGCATCGAGCTGATGAATTTCATGCTCATGACGTTCCCGGGGTCGCCCATTCTCTATTACGGCGACGAGATCGGCATGGGCGATAATTTCTATCTCGGGGACCGCAATGGCGTACGCACCCCGATGCAATGGACGCCCGATCGCAATGGGGGATTTTCGCGAGCCGATCCGCAGCGGCTGTTCCTGCCGCCGGTCATGGACCCAGTTTATGGCTATGAGACCATCAATGTGGAAGCGCAGATGCGCAATCCATCCTCACTGCTCAACTGGATCAAGCGCCTCATTGCCGCGCGCAAGACCTACCGCGCATTCGGCAATGGCACCCTGAAATTCCTGGAACCGGGAAACCGCAAGATCCTGGCCTATGTGCGCGAATGGCGCGATGAAAAAATCCTCTGCGTGGTCAATCTGTCGCGCAGCGCCCAGCCCGTCGAGCTCAACCTCAGCGAATACAAGCATCGCGTACCGGTAGAACTTCTGGGACACACCCCGTTTCCACCCATCGGCGATCTACCCTATCTGCTGACCTTGAAAGGGCATGGCTACTACGCCTTTCGCCTGGCCACCGATGTCGAGGCGCCGGTCTGGCATCAGGACCATCTCCCCCCGCGCGAGTTCCCAGTGCTGGTGCTGACCGAGGGCTGGCTGACGTTCTTTAGTGGTCGCAATATCGCCAGCACGGTGCGGCGCGCCATCGAAAGCCGAACCCAGTCGCAGTTCCAACAGGATATCCTCGCCCCCTATCTGCAGAACAAACGCTGGTTTGCCGGCAAGGACCGGGTCATCCGACACATCGATATCGTTGAACAAAGCGAGTGGCGCACCAACGACGGCCAGTGGTTGTTGACGCTCATCGAAGTGCATTTCGCTGAGGGTGAACCACAGTTGTATTTCCTGCCGCTTGCCATCGCCTGGGAAGACGATGTCAGCGACGAGACGCTGCATGCCTTGCTGCCCTGGACACTGGCCCGGGTTCGTGAAAAAGCCCGCATGGGTATTCTGTACAGCGCTTATGGGGACAACCCGTTCTGCCGTGCACTGGGGCAGGCCATGGTGAAGGGCACGGAGCTGCACCTTGGCAAGGGAATCGTGCGCTTCCAGTCCACCGGTGCGATCCCTAATGTCGAGACGGCACTGGAAGAGCCGATCTATCATCCCGCGCTTGAACAGAGCAATCTCTCGGTGCTGTTCGGAGAACGCCTCTTCCTCAAGGCCTACGGTCGGCTGCAACGGGGAATCAACCCGGAAGTGGAAGTGGGCCGTTTCCTCACCGAACAGGGGCGTTATGCAAACATTGTCCCGGTCGGCGGGACGATGCAGTACACCGCCCCATCCGGAGAGACCATGACGCTGGCCCTGCTGCAGCCCTATGTCAGCAACCAGGGGCTGGCATGGAATTATACGGTCGACTATCTCGAACGCATCCTCGCCGAACCGGTTTCGGACAATGGCGCTGTCAGCAACAACCAGCATGCCTTTTTCATGCACCAGATGCACAAGCTGGGACAGCGCACGGCCGAGCTGCACCAGGCGCTTGGCGTGCCCACCGGAAATCCCGCCTTCGATCCCGAGCCCGCGACCGCGACGGATTTCCAAAGCTGGTTCGAGACCGTTCATCGTGATGCGGTCAAGACCTTCGATCAACTGGAAGCCCGGATCGACCAGCTCCCCGAATCTCTTCAGGACCCCTGTAACCGGTTGTTGTCGCGGCGACAGGATGTGCTGGCCTGTCTCCATCCGCATGAGGTGGCAAACGTTCAACTCATGAGCGGCCGCTATCATGGCGATTACCATCTCGGCCAGGTACTGTTGGTCGAAGACGACTTCGTCATCACTGATTTTGAAGGCGAACCGGATCGGCCCTTGGCGGAACGGCGCGCCAAACATTCACCGTTGCGCGATGTGGCGGGCATGCTGCGCTCCTTCAGCTATGCCGGCACGGTGGCGCTGGCGCATGCCACCACTGAACGTCCATCTGACCGGATTCATCTGGAGCCGCGCATCACCGATTGGGAGCAGCACACCGTCGAGGCGTTTCTGGCCGGTTATCACGAGGCCATCGCGGGATGCCCAACCTGGCCTGCAGACGATGCGCTGAGGCGCCAGTTGCTGCGGCTGTTTCTCATCGAGAAAACTCTCTATGAGATCCGCTATGAGATGAACAATCGGCCGGCATGGCTCGCAATCCCGGTCAACGGCCTACTCGCTCAGCTGGATTGATCAACGCGCCGGAGTCGTCGGAAACTCAAAACCCCGCGTCGCATGTCCGCCCAGACGCGGCGCGGGCAGGTCGTGGCTCGATACAGCGGCGATCATGGCGTCCGGCAGCATCGCCAACGCAACATACGACCGATGGAAATCACGTTCCGAATGCACTGAAGCGGGGACTGCGGTCATGACCGACATCATCGATCTGATCGGGAAGATTCCGGGGACACTGTGGGGGCTCGTAATCGGTTCCCTGCTCGCTACCGGGGTCGCCGCCGCAGTGCTCCATCGCATCCTGCGTCCCACCAATGGCCTCCCGAATCGCGCGCCTGCGTCCTCGCCGGAATTGCGTCAGGTGATTCGGGAACTGTTGGTGGCATCCCGCTATCCGGTAGTCAGTGCCACGCTGGTGGCCGGCTGCTACCTGTCTCTGCGTCCTTTGATGCAGACGCTGGAAAGCAACACCGGCATCGTGGTGCTGGCACCCCTGGAACGCCTTGCCGATATCCTGCTCTTCGCCTGGACATTCTGGGTGCTCTATCGTGTCGCGCGCCGCTTGGCCCGATACGCCGAACGATGGGGTGAAAAACAAACCACGACGCTGGAGGCACTGCTGATACCGGTGCTGGCCAATGGCCTGCAACTCATTCTGCCGCTGATCGCCCTGCTCCTGGCACGGCCCCTGCTCCCCACCGCCCCGCGCTATACCACGCTCGTCAATCTCATCGTCTCGATCCTGCTGATCGGCACCGTCGCGTGGGTGCTGATCCGGGCGCTCGGTGTCCTGGAACGTCTGGTCGCCGTCCGTTATCCGATCAATGTCGAGGACAATCTTCAGGCCCGATCCATCCGGACTCAGTTCTCCTTTCTGAAGAAACTGGGGATCTTTCTGGTGCTCCTGATCTCCGGCGCGTCCACGTTAATGTTGTTCGACGGTGCCCGCCAGCTGGGAACCAGCCTGCTGACCTCCGCCGGCATCCTCGGCCTGGTGGTGGGATTCGCAGCCCAGAAAATCCTTGGGAACCTGCTGGCAGGCTTTCAGATCGCCCTGACCCAACCCATCCGTATCGACGATGCGGTGATCGTCGAAAACGAATGGGGATGGATCGAGGAGCTCACCCTGACCTATGTGGTGGTGCGATTGTGGGACTGGCGACGAATCGTCTTACCGATCAACTACTTCATCGAAAAGCCGTTTCAGAACTGGACGCGCAATTCGGCCGAGTTGATCGGCAGCGTGTTTCTCTATACCGACTATGCGGTCCCACTGGAGCCGCTGCGCGCCGAACTGACCCGCTTGCTGCAGGCCAATCCCCTTTGGGATGGCAAAGTCAATGTTCTGCAGGTCACCGACAGCCGTGAACGGGTGATCGAGTTGCGTGCATTGATGAGCGCGCGCAATGCGCCCCAGGCGTGGGATCTCCGTTGCGCAGTGCGGGAAGGTCTGATCCGTTATCTCCAAACGCATCATCCCGACGCGCTGCCTCGACTGCGTGCGCAACTCAGCCAGGCGGCGGCCAGGGATGAAGCGCCGGTGCTGGATGCTTCATCCACGGTGAACTGAAGAGAATCTGTGGAACGGGGAGATCGACCGGATCACTGGGGGCACGACACCACGTCCGTGGACGCCCGTGAAGTCCATCCACTCGTCAGATCACTCCACTTACCCGCATCGTTCTGCGGGGTGGCCGATCATTGGGGCGCCCACCGGCGCCTGCGCGGCGCAAGCGTCATCGTGGCCGCCAGCGACCCGCCGGACCCGTGGTGTCACCCGACACAGCAGTTCGTAGCCGATCGTCCCCAGCGCGGTCGCCAATGTCTCGACGGCAGGACCGCCGTTCCCCCACAGCACGACCGGGGCGCCCACCCGATCGTCGGAGGTGGGTCCAAGATCGACGGTCAACAGATCCATCGACACACGACCCACCAATGGCACCGCACGGCCATTGACCGACACCGGGGTTCCACTGGGTAGCGTGCGTGGATAGCCGTCTCCATAGCCCGCCGCGACCACGCCAAGCCGGGTATCACGATCCGCCTGCCAGTGCCCGCCGTAACCCACTCGCGCCCCGCGGCCCAATGGTTTGACCGATACCAGCTCTGAGCGCAGCGACATCACCGGACGCAAACCGATATCGGCGCCTTGCTCTCCGGAAAATGGCGATACGCCGTAAAGCATGATGCCTGGCCGCACCCAATCGCCGTGACTCGCCGGCCACGCCAGAATTCCGGCAGAATTGGCCATGTTCCGGGGACCCGGATGGCCGTCACACGCGATTGAAAAACATTCCAATTGCCGATCGGTCTCCCGGCAAACACCGCGCTGGGCGTGAGCCAGATGGGTCATCCACCCGACCGGTGCCTCGACCGCCGGACAATCCATCAACCGTCGCCAGAGCGCGCCGGCATGAGCCGGATCGACTCCGAGTCGTCCCATACCCGTGTCGACCTTGAGCCAGATGCGCAGACGCCCCGTCAATGCCGTCTGCTCAAGGAGATCGACTTGGAAGGAATCATGAACCACCAACTCCAGACCGAGCTGTGCGGCGAGCTGCAGACTGTCGGCATCGAACACGCCTTCCAGTACGGCGACCGGTGTCTGGATTCCACCCGCCCGGAGCCGCAGCGCCTCATCGAGCCGCGCCACGGCCAAGGCATCGGCATGGGCGGCCAGGGTACGCGCCACCGCCAGCAGCCCGTGACCGTAGGCATCGGCCTTGACCACCGCCATCACCCGCGCGGTCCGCGCATGGCGGCGGACCACGGCGAGGTTATGCGTCAGCGCCGTAAGGTCAATCTGAATCCAGGGTGCGCCGCGCGGAACCCTGTTCATGCGTAGCCCCCACCGTACTCCTCCGAGGCGAAATTCTCGAAGCGCGTATATTGCCCCAGGAAGGTGAGACGCACCGTCCCGGTTGGCCCGTTGCGCTGCTTGGCGATGATGATCTCGGCGCTGCCCTTGTCGGGACTTTCCGGATTGTAGACCTCATCGCGGTAGATGAAGATGATGAGGTCCGCATCCTGCTCGATCCCGCCCGATTCACGCAAATCGGACATCACAGGGCGTTTGTTGGGGCGCTGTTCGAGATTGCGGTTGAGCTGGGACAGGGCAATGACCGGAACATTCAGCTCTTTGGCCAGAGCCTTCAGGCTGCGGGAAATTTCGGCGATTTCCGAGGCCCGGTTTTCCTGATTGCCCGGAATCTGCATCAACTGCAGATAGTCGACGACGATGAGGCCCAGGCCGTGTTCTCGCTTGAGGCGGCGCGCGCGCGCGCGGATCTCGGTCGGTGAGAGCGCGGGCGAGTCATCGATGAACATCGGCGCCTCGGCGATCAGGGTCGCCGCCGAGGTGATGCGCGGCCAATCCGTGTCGGCCAAACGGCCTGTCCGAACCCGGCTTTGATCGATCCGGCCCAATGACGAGATCATGCGCATGGCCAGTTGCTGACCCGGCATTTCCATGCTGAAGATTGCCGTCGGCACCTTGTCGCGGATCGCGGCATGCTCGGCCAGGTTCATGGCAAAACTGGTCTTGCCCATCGAAGGGCGGCCGGCGATGATGACCAGATCTCCCGGTTGCAGCCCGGCCGTCTTGTCATCGAAATCGACCAGCCCGGTCCCGAGCCCGGTAATGGGATTGTCCGATTGGAACAGAGTGTCGATCTTGTCCAGCGCTTCGGACAACAGGCGGCGGATGGGCACGAAGCCCTGCTTGTGGCGCAGCCCCGCCTCGGCAATCTGGAACACCTGCCGCTCGGCTGCGTCGATCAGCTCAGGGACTTCGCGCCCCTGTGGTTCATAGCCGCTTTGCGCAATATCAGTGCCGATGCGAATCAGCTGGCGCAGGACGCTGCGGGCGCGAACGATGGCGGCATAGGCGGCGACGTTGGCAGCGCTTGGGGTATCCCGGGCCAACATCCCGAGATAGGCCAGACCGCCCACGCCTTCCAGATTGCCCTCCCGCTGCAGCCACTCGGAAACGGTGACCACATCACGGGGCTGGATGGTTTCGGCGAGATGAGCCAGGGCACGGAAGATCAGCCGGTGCGCTGAGAAATAAAAGTCCTCTTCCGTCACCTGATCGGCGACGGATTCCCAGCTGGCCTCATCCAGCATGAGACCGCCGAGCAAGGATTGCTCCGCTTCTCTCGAATGCGGTGGAACCCGCATCGAAGAAAGATCGGCGGGCTGACCCGAGCCCGCTTTGCCGCCCTGCTCACCCATGCCCGCAGATCCCGCTTGCCGGTCACCGCTGGAGCGAATCACTCCTCGCCGACGACCACCATATGCACCACCGCGTCCACATCGGAATGCAGATGAACGGTAACGTCGTATTCGCCCGCCATGCGAATCGGGCCTTCCGGCAAACGCACTTCGCGACGTTCGACCGGATGACCGGAGGCCGTCAGGGCCTCGGCAACATCCGCCGTGCCGATCGAACCATACAGCTTGCCTTCACCGGATGCCTTGGCCCGCAAGGTCACGGTCACGCTCTCCAGCTCGGTCTTGCGACCTTGCGCATGGGCAAAGTTCTCCGCGGCCTCACGCTCAAGCTCGGCGCGGCGGCTTTCGAACTCGGCAATCCGGTCTGGGGTGGCGGGAACCGCCTTGCCAAACGGAATGAGATAGTTACGGGCATACCCGGGACGCACGGTCGCCCGATCCCCCAAGCCGCCCAGATTTTCGACTTTCTGCAGAAGAATTACATCCATCTCGTCATCATCCCAATACGTTCACATTCATCAGTCAGATCTTCGGTGCGCGCGCCCGGAAATCCAACCAACCATCCAACAAGGCCACTACAGCCAAAACCACCACCAGATGCGGCATCAACAGCAGCGCCGCGTAGAGCAATCCCAACCAGATCTTCGCGCCGGCACGGCCTTGCAACAAGGCGTGCATCAGGCCAAAGGCCGGCAAACTCAGGACCACGGTCAGCGGAACCAGCAGGTTGATCGCCAGATCCGTCCGCCAGCTCGCCACGAACAGACACGCCGCCACGACCCCTGACCAGCGCTTGCCCAGTCGCCAAGCCTGGAACTCAATGCCAAAGGCGCCAGGACGATACAGGCACGATTGCAACCAGCGCCCCAGTACCAACCCGGCAGCCAGCCCCATTACCCACACACCGGCAAATGCGCCTGGCAGGTACGCGGCCACTCTGCCGATCAGGGCGGCCAGATCCTCGTCGCCACCCGGCATCAAGCCGTCAGGGGCTCGTACGGCCATGGTGTGCTCCAGACGCTCCTGCCACCAGAGGCCGGGATCCTCATGCAGCAGATAGAATCCCATCACGGCAACCAGCCCCAAGAGCGCCACCGTGGCCAGTGCCGGGGGCAGACTCGCCCGATTCCAGACCTGCCCACCGAGAGCAACGATCGGTACCCAGATCACCGCAGCCAGCGCCAATGCCACACTCGGCGACGCCATCAGTACCGTACCGGCGATGCCTTGCGCCACCAGTCCACCCAGCAGCACCTGACTCGCCTTTCCCGGCCCCATCTGCATCGCAACCAGCGCGAGCAATGCTCCAGAGAGATACATGAGGGGAAACAAGATCCAAGCGCCGATCCCAAGCAAGCTGATCACCAGGACCGCCTGCCAGGGACCGGACAATGAATAGCGGGCGAGCGCCTGCATGCTGTCCCCTGCGGATCGCCTCAGTGCTGGTCGGTATAGGGCAACAAGGCCAGGAACCGCGCACGCTTCACGGCTTTGGCCAACTGACGCTGATAGCGTGCGCTGGTTCCCGTGATGCGGCTCGGAACGATCTTTCCGGTCTCGGCAATGTAGGCCTTGAGAGTCGCCAGATCCTTGTAGTCGATCTCGGTGACGCCTTCGGCGGTGAACTTGCAATACTTACGGCGGCGAAAATTACGCGACATGATTCTCTCCTAAACACGACTCATGGGCCGGGCGCCGAATGCGCCGGGGCAGAACCCACACGATTTCAGTCGTTGCTGTCCTCGGCATCCCCGTCCTCGTCGTCCTCGTCGGCCACTGCGGTTTCACGCTGGGCCGAACGGGAACGACCTTCCTCGCTGCGCTCTTCATCGCGAGACTTGAGCAGCGGCGAAGGGGCGGTATCCGGACCGGGACGGCTCATGATCAGGTTGCGCAGCACCGCGTCGTTGAAGCGGAATGCGCTCTTGATCTCGCCCAGTGCGCTCTGGCTGCACTCGACGTTCATCAGCACGTAATGGGCCTTGTAGATTTTTTCGATGGGATAGGCCAGCTGGCGACGTCCCCAGTCTTCCAGACGATGGATATGGCCGCCATCGGCTTCGATCACCGAGCGATACCGCTCGCACATGGCGGGAACCTGATCGCTCTGGTCGGGGTGCACCAAAAACACGATTTCGTAGTGACGCATGAACACTCCTCACGGATTACAGCCTCCCGACGGTGCCGGTGAGGCAAGGAGAATCGCCAAGCTGGCGACAAAAGAGGCAAAATGCTACCGCAACTGTCACGGCTAATCAATGATTTGTCATCAACGCCCGGGCGATGCGCTTGACCGGGCACGGCTTATCGCTGACAACGGGGGCAGAAGTAGCTGGAACGCTGTGCCTGACGGAACTGCCGGATCGGCGTGGCGCACTGGCGGCATGGCGCTTGAACGCGGCCGTAAACACTCAGTTGCTGGGCAAAATACCCCGGGCGACCGTCGCTACCCACGAAATCACGGAGTGTGGTCCCACCCGCCGCGATCGCCTCCGCAAGGACGTGACGAATCGAGCCGACCAGATGCTGCTGGCGTATCCATCCGATGCGCCGCGCCGCGCGGGCGGGATGAATGCCGGCACGAAACAGCGCTTCGTTCGCATAGATGTTGCCCACCCCCACGACCACACGGGAATCCATCAGCACCGTTTTGATGGCGGCGCTGCGATCGCGAGTCACCGCCCGAAGATAATCGGCGTTGAACGCTGCGGACAGGGGCTCCGGACCCAGATGGCGGATCAGCGGGTGCTC
The DNA here is from genome assembly GCF_004684205.1 of Candidatus Macondimonas diazotrophica. Lineage (NCBI taxonomy): Bacteria > Pseudomonadati > Pseudomonadota > Gammaproteobacteria > Chromatiales > Ectothiorhodospiraceae > Candidatus Macondimonas > Candidatus Macondimonas diazotrophica. The sequence goes on along the minus strand of NZ_SRIO01000004.1, from coordinate 187,724 downwards.
CTCGACCGGCGCATCAGTCCATAGCACCGCGCCGAAGCGGCGTGGGTCGTTGAAACGGAGTGTCCAGCCATTGTCCAATTGCCACTCCACATGATCGTGCGTCATCGCAGGCGTGCCGACGGGCACCAGACGCAAGCTGCCCGACATGCCCAAGTGGATCAGCATCGTACCGTCGGCAAACGTGAACAGCAGGTATTTGCCCCGTCGGCCGATCGCCTCGATGCGCTGCTCCGCCAGGTGCAGGGGGAGATCCGGCACAGGCCAGCGCAACGCGCTCTGGCGCACCAAGACCTGGACGATACGGCAACCGATCACTTGCGCGGCAATGCCGCGGCGAGTGGTTTCCACTTCGGGCAATTCGGGCATCGATCCGATTCCAGAATAGGAAAAGCCCGCTCGAAGCGGGCTTTTTGGAATTCAGCGACTGCGGCTCAGCGCACCAAGCCGCCGGTGGTCACTTGATCTTGGCTTCCTTGTAGAGCACGTGCTGCCGAACGACGGGATCGAACTTCTTGATCTCCATCTTTTCCGGCTTGGTGCGCTTGTTCTTCGTGGTGGTATAGAAATGACCGGTACCGGCAGTCGAAACCAATTTGATCTTGTCACGCATGACTCATCCCCTCACACTTTCTCGCCACGCTTGCGGATATCCGCCAGAACGGCATCGATTCCCAGCTTGTCGATGATGCGGATGCCCTTGGTGGAGACGCGCAGACGCACAAAACGCTGCTCGGAATCGACCCAGAAGCGCTGCTCATGCAGGTTGGGCAAAAACCGGCGCTTGGTCCTGTTATTGGCATGGGAAACGTTGTTTCCAGTGATGGGGCGCTTCCCGGTAACCTGGCAAACTCGGGACATGGGATCCAATCCTCAATCGGGTCGATGCGGAGCGCGCCGGCCATTCGGCATTCTCTGCCAGCCTTGCGCGCTAAACGCCCTTTTTATCACGGGAAGATTGCTTGCCGCAAGGGTCCGAACAAACCGGCGGCCTCCGGGTTCGGCGTCATCCAGGCCGCAATCGCCCCGAAACGACGTCGCGCTGGCCTGCGTCAGGGCACCCACGCCAGCCGTTGACGACCGGCCATCACCGGCGCGCAGTCACCGAAGCGAGCCGGTCCCTGCCGGAATCATGCGATGCGACCCCGCACCCGCAATCCATCGCTTGGAGGGCGCTCTTGCAAGCCCCCTGGAACTGACCGCAATCTGGACGGCAGCCTGGCCATTGAGAAGCAGGTCCGCCCGCGCGTCCGGAAGCTCGAACGGCTCGCGCCCGACCGCATGGCCTGCCGCGTAATGATCGAGGCGCCGCACCGGCATCACCACCAGGGCACAATCTATCACGTCCGAATCGATGCGACGCTGCCCGGGCATGCAGTGGTGGTCAGCCGGGATCCGGGCTCGTGTATCACACCCATGAAGAGCTGCAAGTCGCGATTCGGAATAGTTTCGACGCCGCCGAGCGCCGCCGCCATCGCGAGATCAGCCCTAACGGTGACCATGGCCGCATTCAACCCCCCGGACGGTCGCGATCTCTAATTTCCATCACCATGCGCTGGTGGAAGGCGACTTCGCTCGCCTGGCGATCGGCGACGCGGTCCGTTTCGTCGAAGCAATGGGCGAGCAGCGTTCACCGGGCCGGCTCGAGTCAGGGCGGCTGAGACCCATCGCGTACGCGCATGGAGGTCAGCGATGCAGCCCAGCCCTTGCACATGACCGATTCGAACCGGGCCCGCGAGATTGCGGCCCCGGACATTCCGCGCCGTCCGCGCCAGGCTTAAACCGCCGGATCGTCTGGATGACCGAAGTCGAGCGTGAGCATCTGTCCCTCGGCGACATGAGCCGCCGTCTCAAGGGCCCGGGTTTGATCGATACGCAGCTCGCCCACCCGCACGCCCAGCAACCGCACCTTGCGATCCAGGTCAATGCGATCCAGGCACGCGCGGGCCCCGGCGAAGATAGCCGTGCCGGCGTGTGTGGGCACGGCCAGTGTCCGGACTCGGGTACGGGTCTCGAAATCGGCAAAACGCAGCTTGATTCCCACCGTGCTCCCGCTCCGGCCCGCTGCACGGAGCTCTTCGGCCACCCGTTCCGACAGGCCCGCCAAGGCCCGCAACAAGGTCTGCCGGTCCCCGACATCAGCCTGAAACGTGACTTCCCGGCTGTGTGACTTGGGTTCGCGATGGGTCACGACCGTGCGATCGTCCTCGCCTTGCGCAGATCGCCACAGGAAGCGGCCGTGGGCCGGGCCGAACAGGGCCGCCAGACGCGCTTGAGGGGTGGCCGCCAGCTCGCCGATGGTGTGGATATCGATCGCCTCGAGGCGTCGTTCGGTAACGGGCCCCACGCCCTGCAGCTTGCGCACCGGCAATGGCCAGATCCGGGTGGCGACATCGACCTCGGTCAATACCGTCACGCCATCGGGTTTCTCCAGATCCGAAGCGATCTTGGCCAACAGCTTGTTGGGCGCGATTCCGATCGAACAGGTGAGGCCGATTTCGGTCAAGATGCGCTGCTTGATCGCCCGGGCGAGGCGCGATGACGGATCCGTCAGCTGCGACACGTCGAGGTAGGCCTCATCGATACCCACATCCTCCAACTGCGGTGAAAACTGCCGGAGGATCGCTTTGATCCGCGCCGAAACGCGGGCGTACTCGCGGTAGTCCACGGGCAGGAAAACGGCCTGCGGGCACCGTTCGTGCGCCATACGCAGCGGCATCGCCGAATGGACACCGAACCGGCGCGCCTCATAGGACGCTGTCGACACCACCCCGCGCGCAAACGGATCACCGCGCCCACCGATGACCAGCGGCTTGCCGGCAAGCGCGGGATGGCGAAGCACCTCGACCGCGGCGAAGAACGCGTCCATGTCGACGTGCAGAATGCGCCGGACGCCCCCGTCCGCCTCGGATGATCTCACCGGAATCTCCCCGGACACTCCCACCCCTGGATGCAGATCCGCGGCAAAAGACGAGCGACGTTGCGGATCAAACCGGGCGCTTCTTCGGCCATACCGCGCAGTGACGGACTGTGAATCAGAACGCCGCGGTCGGCCAAATCGTCGACCACGGCCCGCTCCTGCCAGCGGCGCACCGCCTCATGCTGGCTCATGCGCCGCCGCCAGCATGGCATCCAGAGCAGCGCCCCACCACGGCCGAGCCCCACCGGGATGGTTGCAAACCGCGCATCGGCCCGCGCAGTGCGGACGACCGGCTCCAGCTCGGCACGTATGAGACCGGTGCGCAGCAGGCGTACCCCACAGACAATATCGCAACCCACTCCACCGGCGGAGATCACGCCGCCCTCGGCCGGACCGAAGGCCGCACCCCCACCAATCGGAAAGCCATAACCCCAGTGGGCATCGGGCAGCGCATAGGCCGCTTCGACGATTCCGGGCAGACAACCACGTTGCGCGACGGCTCGGCGACTTTGCTGTCCATTCCATTCCGCCCAAAAGATCTGGCATCCCCTTAATTCTCACGCCGGGCACCCGCATCGCATCCCGCCACGGCAGATGCCAAGTGAAATCACCCTGTCGTTCGAGCGCGCCCAGATCCATGGCGAACCTCCTCAGACATCCAGGGCGCAGGCCGCAATTCCCGAGCCACCCCCGCAGCGCAGTATAGCTGGCACCCTTGACCGCCACGGCGGGATGATGGTGTGTCGGGTCGAGCGGCTCGCCATAGGCCGTGGCGGCCAGATACGAGCCCTCGATCACCACCTCGAAGCGGCCAAACAGCATGCTGCGGGTGGCGATCTCGTAGACCACGGCATTGAGCTAGTCCACCAGCAGGGTTTCGGGATCGGGCGCGTACACGCGATAGGAACAGCCTGAACCGGCCGCACCCGTCCCGGTTGGGTCATGACGGCGATCAGCGCCGCCTGCTCGAAGGCTTGCCCCAGAAGCTGGGACCGGAGCCGCTCACACCAAAATGTCCGCTCCGTGGAGGAAGTGCCACCAGCCGACGGCTGGCTCGGTGGACTCATCCATCGCAACCGCCCCGACAAACATCCGTTCTGCGATGATGCCCCGATTCGGGAACGGCACTCCCGCACGGCGAGCTCAGCCGCCGAGCGGCTCGATCCACAAATCCTTGGTGTAGTGCTGGTTCATGATGTTGGGCCGGTAGCCCTTCACCCAAGGCTTGATCAGGGTCTTGCTGACATAGAAGAACAGTGGAATCACCGGATCGTCGGCGAGCATCATGGCCTCGGCCTGGCGCATCAGGTCATTGCGCTCGGAACCGCCAGGCAGGGCGCTGATGCGGGCGAGCAAGGCGTCATAGGCCGGATTGGCGTATCCCGAATCATTGATGCCATGCTGGGAGTGCAGCAGCTCCAGGAAGGTATAGGGATCGGCATAGTCCCCGATCCAGCCGCTGCGAAACACCTGCGTGACCTGCTTCTGCTTGCGGTTCTGCAAAAAGACCTTCCATTCCTCGTTGAACAGCGTGGCTTCCACCCCCAGCACCTGCTTCCACATCTGGGCAACGGCCACCGCGATCTTGCGGTTGTCTTCCTGCGTGTTGTAGCGGATCTCGACTTTCAGCGGCCGTTCGGCCGAATAGCCCGCTTCGGCATACAGCCGCCGCGCCTCGGCGAAGCGGGCTTCCCGCGTCCAGTGAGCGTAATCCGGCGTGGCCTGCTGGTAACCGGGCAGGCCAGGGGGCACCCAGCCATAAGCGGGAATCTCACCGCCGCCGGTGATCTTTTCGGTCAGGATTTCGCGATCGACCGCCAGGGTCAGGGCCTGTCTCAACGCCGGCGCATCCTGGAACGGCGGGCGCGTGAGGTTCAGGCCAAAGTAGTACACGCCCAGGTACGGCTGAATGTGCAGTTCATCGCCAAGGTTCTCGCGCGCCCAGGCGAAATCCGCCGTGGGCACGCCGCCCCAGTCCACTTCCCCGGCGCGGTAGCGCTTGAATTCGCTCGAGGCTTCCTCGATGGCCGAATAGCGCACCTTGTCGATGCGGGTCTGGGCATCGTCCCAGTAGTGTGGATTGCGACTCAGCATGACATGGGATTGGACCACGGCCTCGGTGAGCTGATAGGCCCCGTTGCTCACCAGATTGCCCGGTCGGGTGAAGCGATCGCCAAATTCCGCCAATGAAGCGCGATGGATGGGATAGGTGGTCGAATGGGTGAGCAGACTCAGAAAATAGGGCGTCGGTGCCTTCAGCCGGATCTCCAGCGTGTGGTCATCCAGGGCTTGTACGCCCAGGGTCTCGGCTTTGGCCTGCCCGGCCAGAATGGCCTCGGCCTGGGCGATGGGCGCCAGGATCAAGCCGTAGTTCGAGCCGGTCGCCGGATCGACCGTGCGGCGCAGCCCGGCGACGAAATCCTCGGCCACCACCGGATCGCCGTTGGACCAGCGCGCAGCCGGCCGCAGATGGAACACATAGCGCAGCCCGTCCGCGCTGATTTCCCAGGACTCGGCCACGCCGGGCCGCGGCCCCTCGGCGCCGGTCAGCACCAGACCTTCGTAAAGGTCGCGCAGGATGTTGGACGACGAGACATCCTCGGCGCGATGCGGATCGAGCGTCTGCGGCTCGGCGCCGTTGGCCTTGCGCAGCATCGACTGCCCCGCCTCGATCGCCGGACCCTGGCGCGGGTCGCGGTCGGTGCCGTCCGAACAGCCGGCAAGTGCGGCCAAAACGGTAATCAGGATGGCGGATCTCAAAATGGCCTGGACAATCAGTGACTTCATGCGGCACGACGCTTCAGGTGGATGAGCAGGAGGGAAATCGCCGCCGGCGTGATGCCCGGCAGGCGTGCCGCCTGACCCAGCGTGGTCGGACGGCCGGCGTCCAGCTTCTGGCGCACCTCATGGGACAGGCCGGCGACCTGCCCGTAGTCGAAGGCGACCGGCAAGGGGGTTTCCTCATGGACGCGCTGGCGCTCGATATCGCGCTGCTGGCGCTCGATGTAACCGGCGTACTTGGCCTGTACTTCAATCTGCTCGGCCACGGCCGGATCCGCAACCGGATCACCAATGATCGCGGCCAGCGCGCCGTAATCCACCTCGGGCCGGCGCAACAGGTCGAGCGCACGCTGCTCGCGCTCGAGCGGCGCGCCCAGCAGCGTTTCGAGCGCTGCTGCAGCGCCATCGCCTGGACGCAGGAAGGTTCGCCGGAGCCGCGCCTGTTCGTGGGTGATTGCGGTTTGCTTGCGCTCGAACGCTGCCCAGCGCGTCTCATCCACCAGCCCCAGTTCCCGCCCGATCGGCGTGAGTCGCAGATCGGCGTTATCCTCGCGCAGCAGCAGCCGGTACTCGGCGCGACTGGTGAACATACGATAAGGCTCGGCCGTGCCACGGGTGATGAGGTCGTCGATGAGCACCCCGATATAGGCCTCATCCCGGCGCGGCGTCCATGGCGGCAACTCGCGCGCCTGCCGGGCGGCATTGAGTCCAGCGATCAGACCCTGGGCGGCGGCTTCCTCGTAGCCCGTGGTGCCATTGATCTGCCCAGCCATGAACAGACCCGGCAGATACCGTGATTCCAGGGACGGCCACAGATCGCGCGGATCGAAGAAATCGTATTCGATGGCATAGCCCGGCCGCAGGATATGCGCGTTTTCCAGCCCGGCCATGGAGCGCACCAGCGCGTACTGCACGTCGAAGGGCAGACTGGTGGAGATGCCGTTCGGATAGACCTCCGAGGTATGCAGCCCTTCGGGTTCCAGAAAGACCTGATGGGCGGTCTTGTCGGCAAAGCGGGTGATCTTGTCCTCCACCGACGGGCAATAGCGCGGGCCGGTGCCTTCGATGACACCGGTATACATCGGCGAGCGGTCGAGCCCGGCGCGGATGATGTCGTGGGTGCGCTCGTTGGTGTGCGTGATATGGCAGAGCACCTGAGGCGGGTGCTGTTCCGCTCGTCCAAGAAACGAGAAGACCGGTCGCGGATCGTCTCCCGGCTGCGGCTGCAGGCGCGCGTAGTCGATGGTGCGGCCATCCAGGCGCGGTGGCGTTCCGGTCTTGAGCCGGCCGACGCGCGGAGACAACTCCCGCAGCCGGGCGGACAGTGTCTGGGCGGGGGGGTCGCCGGCACGGCCGCCTTCGTGCTGCGCAAGGCCGATGTGGATCCGACCGGCCAGGAAGGTTCCCGCCGTCAGGACCACCGTTCGCGCCCGGAAACGCAGCCCCATCTGGGTGATGGCGCCACCGATCCGTCCTTGCTCGACGACAAGATCATCCACGGCCTGCTGAAACAGTGTCAGATTAGGCTGCCGCTCCAGTGCCTGACGCACAAACGCACGATAAAGCGCCCGGTCCGCCTGGGTACGGGTCGCCCGAACCGCCGGCCCCTTGCGCGCATTGAGCGTGCGGAACTGGATCCCCGCATGGTCCGCCGCCTGCGCCATCAAGCCGCCCAGCGCATCGACCTCCCGCACCAGGTGCCCCTTGCCGATGCCGCCGATCGCCGGGTTGCAGCTCATCTGCCCCAGGGTTTCCAGATTGTGGGTCAGCAGCAGCGTGCGGCACCCCTGCCGCGCGCTCGCCAGCGCCGCCTCGGTGCCGGCATGGCCGCCGCCGATCACGATGACATCGAAGGATTCGGGGTAATGCATGGGTACAAACCGCTAGAGTGATCGCCAAGAGCGCTCAAAGGCTTAAATTTTAAGGGAATGCGCGCGCCCGCGCCAGATTTGGATGCCGCGACGCGACCCAAGCCGATCCATTCGACCGCTCGATCCCGGCTCGGCGCTCTTTCATGCCGATCCTTCAGGCCGGTCACCTGCACCGCCAACGCTGCCTTGACCGGCAAGCACCGTCGAACCGCCGCGGGCGGACCGGCGAGGATACGGAAAGCGACAAATAGCAATAATACTTCTCATTATCCAAGCGTTTTGGTAAATTCGCACGCTCCTCTACTCAGGACAGATGGAATAGCCATAATGAAAAATTCCACATCAGCGCAACTGATCAAGACCGCGTTACAACTCGGTGGACTAAGCCTGGCAGGACTGGGAACCGCATTCGCAGCCCCGACGCCTCAGGAAGAGATCGACAATCTGCGCCAGCGGCTCGAGGAAACCGAACGCCGGCTCGACGCGCTGGCCGATGCCGCCGAAGCGCCGGGGAACGCCACATCTCCGCTCGATGGCTTCCATTTGGGCGGTTACGGCGAGCTGCACTACAACAATCTGGAAAACGATGAAACCGGCGCCACCAAAGACGAGATCGATTTTCATCGCTTCGTGATGTTCCTCGGCTACGACTTCACCGACCGCATCCGCTTTCGCTCGGAAGTCGAGCTGGAACACGCCATTGCCGGCGACGATCAGAACGGCGAAATCGAGCTGGAACAGGCGTACATCGAGTTTGACCTGAACGACAACACGCAGGCCAAGGGCGGCCTGTTTCTGGTCCCGGTGGGGATGCTCAATGAAACCCACGAACCCCCGACCTTCTACGGCGTCGAACGCAATCCCATCGAGCGCGTGATCATCCCGACCACCTGGTGGGAAGGCGGCGCTGCCCTCTCCGGCAACTTCGGAACCGGCTGGGGATACGATCTGGCCCTGCATTCGGGGCTGAACAGCGATGATTTCAGCATCCGCGGCGGACGCCAGAAAGTCTCCGAAGCCGATGCAAGCGATCCGGCCGTGACCGGGCGGTTGCGCTGGGCCGGGGTACCGGGTGTTTCCTGGGGAATTTCGTCGCAGTACCAACGCGACATCACCCAGGGTGAAGGACCTGAAACCCCTGCTGTGCTGGTGGAAACCCATGTCGCCTTGGAGCGGGGTCCGCTGGGCCTGCGCGCCCTCTACGCACGATGGGACCTGGACAGCGCCGAGGCCGAAGCGGTTGGCCGGGATGAGCAGTATGGCTGGTATGTCGAGCCCTCTTGGCGCATTGCGCCGCAGTGGGGCGTCTTTGCGCGCTACAGCGAATGGGAGACCGAAGCGGGCGCAGCGGGCGACAACACCTTCGACCAGACCGACATCGGCGTGAACTTCTGGCCCATTCCGCAAGTGGTGCTGAAGGCCGACTATCAGTGGCAGAACGGCCCCGATGGGCGCGGTGGCTTCGATGGCTTCAATCTGGGCATCGGCTATCAATTCTGAGCATCACGACAGAAGCGCCCCGGCGCGCTGGAAGACCCGTATCCGGCGCGTCGTGCGCGCCGGATACGCGGTCGTTCTGATCGCGGCCTTGTGCGGGGCAACCCGCGTGTACCAGGCACCCGAGGACTTCATCGCCGACAGCTTTGACGGCAACCCACCACCGGCGCAGACACTCTGGCTCACCGGGCCTTTGGGCGAGGGCGCGACGGCGATCCTGGGGCATCGCCCACCACCGCGAATTACCTACTGGCGGACCACCGGGCGTGTGGCGTTCATTCTCGAGGAAATCGGCAAGGAGCAGCCAATCACGACAGGTATTCTGATTCAGGACGGCCGGATCGAAAGGGTCCGCATTCTGATCTATCGGGAGAGCCGCGGCGGTGAGGTACGCTATCCGGCGTTCACGCGCCAGTTCGAAGGCGCCAGCCTGAACGATAACCAGCGCCTTGATCGCTCTATCAACGGCATTTCCGGGGCCACGCTATCGGTCAATGCGCTGGAAAGGATGACCCGTCTGGCGCTCTTCCTGGCGCAGCAACATCCGGGCGAATGAACCGGAGCTTCGCGAAAAAAAGAAACCGCCGCCGGTCAAGCGCTACAGGCAGTCCAATAGCAGCTTCAAAACCGCTCCCGGCTTTTTAGCCGGGAGATACGCTCGGATGGCTCGCTGTAAATGCGTCTTTCGTCACGGTTTCAATCCGCTCCCGGCTTTTTAGCCGGGAGATACTCCACCTTGGCAGCCATCGGCCACCAAAGCGAATTCTCTGCGTGCTGCGCGAAATTTGTTCTGCGGGCGCAATTGCCTCTTGGTAAAGTTCCGCACAACACAAGACTTTCCTTTCTTTTCAATAATTAAGCCGTTGCGCGAACCGTCCGGGGAATTTCACCTCACTCAGGGTCCGCGCAGCCTCATCAAATCACCAACGGCCCCTCGAAGTCCACCGCCCGGAACACGCCGTACTGCTTCACCCGCAGGTGGGCCGATTCGGTGATCCGGTAGAAGCGTAGGTTGTCTGCCGTCTCGTCGATCTCGGCGAGCAGCGCGCGTTCGAGCTGTTCCATCTGCATCTCGTTGACTTGACATTCGAACACCGACTTCTGCACCCGCTGGCCCGTGCTCTCGCAGACTTTGGCCACGCGGCGCAGGCGCCGTCGGCCAGCGGCGGTTTCGGTAGAAACATCGTAGGTGACGACGACCAACATGATGAGTTCCTATTTCGGCAGGTACGGCAGATAGCCGTCCATTTCGCCACGCACGGTGCGCGCCATCAGCCGCGCCTGCACGAAGGGGACGATGCCGATCGACACCTTGATGCCAAGCAGCGGGTGGGTGATTTCCTCCTGCTTGCGCTCCTGCCAGGCGGTGACGACGGCGCGGCGGCCGTTGTCGCGCAGCATCACCGCGCCACCTTCGCGTTCATCAAAATCCCTGGGACCGAGCTGGCCGCGGTTGATGAGGGTGAGCGCCAGTCGATCAGCCAGCACGGCGCGAAATTCCTCCTGCAGGTCCAGCGCCAGCGCGGCGCGGCCGGGGCGCACCGCGTGCAGATAGCCGAGTTGGGGATCAAGGCCGACAGTTTCCAGCGCCGAGCGGCAGTCGTTCATCAGCATGGAATAGAGGAACGACAGCAGCGCGTTGAAGCGATCGAGCGGCGGCCGGCGGGTGCGGCCGTTGAGCGCGAAGTGCTCGCGCGCCTGCGGTTTGACGACCAGATTCAGCGCCGCGAAATAGCCGCGCGCAGCTTCGCCCTCCACGCCGCGCAGGGTGTCGAGATCGCGTGCTTGCGCCAGGGCGCGCAGCGACGCGGCGAGGTTGTCCGCCGCGCGCGTAAGCTGCGCCTGCTCTGCGGCATCCGCAGCCTCACGCGCCGCGCGCAGCAGCAGGCTGCGGCTGTTCCTGAGCTTGCCGGCGATGACGGCGCGGGCAAATTCGAGTGCAAACGCACCATCCGCCGCGCTGCGATGGTGTGCCTGACGCAGCAGGATGTTGCCCGACACCGGCCCTTCGAGCCGCGCCTTGAAGCGGCCGCTGCCGTCCAGCAGTACCACCGATTTGCCCTCGTCGGCCATGCGGTGCATCAGTGCCGGCGAAACCAGCACGTTGCCGAAGCAGACCAGGCTGCCCAGGTGATGCAGCGGCACCTGCAGGCGCTTTTCGCGCTCCACGTCGATGCGCAGCGTGTTGTTCTCCAGGTGCGCGTAGGCGTTTGGCGTCATCACGTAGAGCGTGTTTTGCAGGGTGTACACGGCGGCTACCCTTCGTCGGTGGCGCTGAACAGCTCGGCACGCAGTTCGCGTTGCACGTTCTGCCCCGCCAGCGCCGCCGGTTGGCAGATCTCGATCAGCGAGCACTCACGGCAGCGCGCGTCGTTCACCGGTGGCGGCAGGCGGCCGCTCGCCAGCATCGTGCGGATTGCCCCGGCGGTCTCGACCACCAGCGCCCGCAGCGCCGGGGTGATCTCCACCTCGCGCCGGCGGCGGCTCGAGGCGTGGTAGATCGCACCGTGCGTGACCGGCCGGCCGAGCATCTCTTCAAGGCACAGCGCCTGGGCGGCGAGCTGCACGTCGTCGTGGCGCTTCTGGCGCCGCCGGCCGTGCTTGAACTCGACCGGAAAAATGCGTCCGTTGGAGTGGAACTCGACCAGATCGGCCTTGCCGATCAGGCCAAACTGATCGGACCACAGTGGCAGCGCGCGCTCCACCTTCACTCCAGCCTGCATCTCGTAGCCGGGCGTGTCCACCAGCCGATGCACCGCGTTGCCGCGCGCGGTGTGGAGGTTGTCGGCGAACGCCTGCTCAAGATGAATCAACCCGCACTGGCGCGGGCAGTAGCACCAGTGCTGGAGGGCGGAGAGAGGAATGGGGTCGCCGTCCTCGCGCACAGCTCACTCCACGAGGCGCGACAGCAGCTCATCCCGGTCGAGGCCGTGATGAGCAGCGACGGCGTCCAGGACGGCCGCAAGGGTTCCCACGCGCAGCGGATCGTGGCGTGGCACCGGGACGTGATGTTCACCGCGCAGTTGGCTGGTTGGGCGCATGTGGTTGCCGGTCTGGCGCGTGATGCCATACCCGAGCCTGGCCAGGCGCCGGACCAGTTCCGCACCGGTGAGGTCACGCGGCAGTCTCACGCGGCGATGACCTCCTCGCGCGAGATGTGCAGGCGGATCAGGCTCGGGCATTGGCCGGGCTCTAAATGACAGCGCACCGCGTCCCGCACCTGGGCGCGCAACTGCTCCAGGTCGTCGGCCTCGGTGAAGATGTCCGCGCCGACGGCGCGGGCGAGGTAGCCGCCCTCCGGGGCCTGTTCGACAATGACGTGAAGTTCGCTCATCGGTATCGCTCCGGTATCGGCTCTCAACAAGGCTGCATCAGGGTCACGCCATTCGGCAGGTCGTCCGCCGCGACGCTCACCGCATAATCCGCAAACGAGCGCGGTACTTCCACCCCCATATTGCGCTGCACCTGCACCCGCTCGAACAGCGCATGCGCGGGCGCATTGCCAAGCTCCGAATCGTGCTGGAACACGTACAGCCCGCGCGTGGTCATCTCGCCGCGCGCGGCGGAGCGGTCGTGCTCGAACATCTGGCACAGCGCCTGCCAGAACAGCGTGAGATCGTCATCGGAAAAGCCGGTCTGCTTGGCGAGAAAAGCCGACACGAAGCCGTGTGCCCGGTACAGGCCATAGGGCACGGTGTGCTTGCGGCCCATGGTGCGGTTGTCGCCTTCCTGCTTTTCGGCTTCCGCCTCGGTGGCGACGGCCATGCGCGTGATGGAATGTTCCGAAGCGACGATGGGATCGACCGAGCGCGCGAAGGTGAGCTGGATCGGCCCGCGCACCTGGCCGCAGTTGATGCCGGTGGACATCACGGCGCCGAAGGTGCGCACGTCGAAGAAGTTGCGGCACATCCAGGTGCGGGCGTCATCCACGGCATCGCCGCCCTTGCGCTTTTTGTCGTCGCCGACGAGCAGGTCTTCCCGGCCGATGCCGATATACGCCCGCTTGTGCTGGTTGTTGAGGATGGCCTTTTCCTTCACGTAAATCTCGTACGGCGGCTGCTCGCCGTTCACCAGCCCGACGAAATTGCGCACCTTGCGCTTGAGCGCCACGTCAGTCACCAGACCATGGCCGGTTTCGGCATCCAAACGCGGCAGGTTGCCGGCGTCCGGGTCGCCATTGGGGTTGCCGTCCTTCACGTCGAACAGCAGGACGAAGTCATAACGATGGGCAAGGCTCATGCGGGTTCTCCCTGAGTGGCTTCACTTTCTGTGGATTCGGCGGCGCGTTTGGTGAAAAAGCTCTGGCGCTGGTGGTAATAGCCGAGCGCGAAGCGGCCTTGATCGGGCAGGGACAGTTGGCGCGGAAAGTCGCTGACCTTCGGTTCGGCGACGGTCCCGCATATCTCCCCCAAGAGGCGTTCGAAGTAGCCTGCGTATTCCGGCGCGAGCTGCTTGGCATGGCTCACTTTCAAACGCAATAGCGTCATGAACACGGCAACCGGCGCAGTGGACGCGGCGCCGAAGTACCGATCGCGAATGGTGCTGTTGAGCTTCCTCGGCTTCGCTGCTTCTTCTTGAATACGCTCCAGTACGGCGAACATTCGGCCGAGCCGATAGGGCACGTCGGTTTGATCCATGTCGAGGTTCTCCTTGAACTCGCTGTGGTCGAGGGGCAGGTCGGAATGGCGGCGCCGGTGGTCTCGGTTGAGCCAGCCCTTGATGGCGGCGGCTCGCGGATAGCTCACCTGCTGCTCGGCGCGGCAGCGCTGTACGGCGGCGTTGAGCAGGGTGGCGGGATAGGGCAGGCCTTCGAGGATGGCGCGCATCACCTCGCCGCCGAGATTGGGCGGGATGTTGTCGGCCTTGCCCTGCACGGCGGTCGCGGTAAGCAGACGGAACAGCGACAGGTGCTCCGGGTCGCGCGGCGAACGCGCCACGGCGATGTCGTCGAAGTGCCGCCGGATGCGCCGCGCCAGTTCGATGGCCGGCGCGGTGTCCCAGAAGCGCACGGCAATACGCGCCGCGTTAGGTGCAAGACCCAGCACGTAAAAGCGGGTGTCGTCGCTGCCCACGGCGAAACGCCCGGTCTCGACGGCACGGTAGAGCGCGCGCAGTGCGTCGGTGCCACGGTCCGGGTCGTCCTTGGGCGGCTCGCCGAACAGGTCCGGCAAGGCAGTTTCGAGTTCGTGCGGCACTTCGGCCCAGAATACCGTCGAGGTGTCGCCCACCTGGATGCGCTGCGACGATCCCTTGGCCAGTAGGTGATTGAGGGCAGTGGTGTAGGCAAAGGCCGCGGCCTTGCCCACTGGCGCATTGGCGCCCTGGCTCTTGCCGTAGGAATTGAAGGCGTCGAGGTTGAAGGAAACGATGTTGGCGCCCGAGCTTTGCGCACCCCACACGCCCTTGATGGCAGCGTGCAGGCGCTCCGGCGCGGCCTGCTCGCCACTGACGAGGCAGATCACGGTGGCCTCGTCCTCCGGCTCGTCCCCTGCCAACACGGTCACCGCCGGACGCTGGCAGACCAGTTCCACATCGCCGTGCCGGCGCAGGCTCAGCAACGGGTTAGTGACCTTGATCTCCTCCCACACGGGACTGGTAGCAAGTGCATCGATGTCGATGCCATCGAGAAACGCCCGCACGGCGACAATGCCCGCATCCGCCTGTGCCTCGGCCGGCAGCGCGTCGATGCGGGCGCGAAAGGCGGCGTGCTGCGCGGCCACCCGCTCCGGCTTGCCGCGGGTGTCAATGCCGAGCACGTACTCGGCGGTGTCCCAGAGCAGATTGGCCGCGACGCCGGAGGTTTTTTTGACTGCCTTGGGCACCAGAAAGCGCTGGGCGGTTTTCTTTTTGCCCTCACCGCTGCGAGTGTCGAGGATCTGTACCAGCCGGCCCTCGCCGTCGATTTCGAGGATGAAGGGAATCTCCTTCTCCTCGAAGCCGTAGGCCGGAAGGCGCCCGGCCGGGTCAGGGTCGGCCTGTTTGCGCCGGTAGTAGTCGGCGAGCGCCTGCAGAATCATGCGCACACCTCCGCGTCATCGAAGTCCGGCACCGCCACCACGCCGTCCGTCATCTGCGCGCGGAAAAAGCGCGGCACCGGATCGGCCGGATTGAGGAAGTCGAGGTCGTGCAGCATGAAGCCCAGATCGCGCGTCTCAGCGATGGGCGCGGGTTCGGCGGCCGGGTCCGACACCAGCCGGAACGCGGCCGCGAACTCCCGGCAGCCGAGGTAAGGCTGGTTCACGCACTGGCCCCTGCCGGCGCGGCGCTCGAACATCTCGCGGTATTTGACGAGCTTCTCGCCCGGCGGCGCGTTGGGCTGCAGGGTCATTTCCGCGTGCAGGCGGTAGGCCACGTCGCGCAGAAAAAGACCGGCGCGCTGCTGGCGCTCGTCCTCTATGTAGAGCCCGAGATCGCCGCTACCGGCGCGCATGGCGGTCTCCACGTTGCGCGTGGAGACCACACCCGCCACCTCGTTGCGGCGCAGGTTGATCCAGCGGATGGGGGTGAGCAACTCGATGCGCCGGACCCGCCAGCGAATGGCCGGCTTCCACAAAATGGCCTCGAACACAGCCCGCGCCGAGGAGGGCGTGATGAGGTCGTAACTCACGCGCTCGACCTTCATCTCCGGGCGGGTGAAGCAGGCGAAATCGCCGCGGACTTCGAGGCAGTAGGTATTCATGTCGTTCTCTCCCTGTGGCGCCTCACCGAAACCACCATACGAACGTTACAGCCAAGGCGAGTGCGCAAAGCACATAGAAGCGGTCTGGCGGCAGCTCGGTCAGGAGTAGCCTCAGTTCGCGCAAGAAGCCAACCATCCATTCCATACCGCACCGCCCAAGCCGAAGGGACGGCGCAACATTAATTTATTTCCAAGATCGGTTCAATACAGGTAATATGCTGTCGTCCTAGCTTGGACGCGGATTGAAACCAAGATCGGCTAAATACGGTTCTTAATGGGGGGCGCAAGCCCCCCACAATTTCAAAGACCGCATAGCGTGTCTGTTCGTCTATTGGTTTCCATCCTCGGCTCAGCCAGCAACGATCCACGCGCTTGTGGGTGCCGCAACATCGCCGGTCAACAGCCCCAGCACCGGGTGGTAAAGCACATCGCTCACCTGCACGAAGAGGCCCGGCAGCAACTCCTCAATATCGCCCTGCGCCAGCAAACGCTCGGCGTCGCGCTGGGGAATGCTCACGGTGTAGCGCTGCAAGGCGCGCAGCAACCAGCGCGCGCTGCCGTCGCGGCGCAGTTGCGCGAGGCGCTGATCAACGGTGGCGTCCTGCCCGTCCGGCCCGCGGTAGAGGACGACGACGCTGGCCTGATCGGCTTCGTCGATCAGGCGGAATTTTTCGGCGGCGGTGCGGAAGTTCACCGCCAGCGTCTTGCCATCCACGGTGAGCAGCTTCTCGATGCCGTGCTTGTCCAGCTCGCACTGGTAATAGAGCTGGCGGAAGTAGCGCTCGAACAGCGTGCGGTCGAGCGGATCGCCGGCGTGGCCGTGCAGCACGCTGCGGCAGGCGCCCTCGCCCTTGGCGAGCAGGCCCGGCGGCGCCGCGTCGGGCGGCACGAACACCACCACTTCGCCTAACTCCGGCAACCGGCCTTCGCGGTTGCAGCGCCCGGCGGCTTGGGCGATAGAGTCGAGTCCGGCCAGTGCCCTATAGACGACTGGGAAGTCGAGATCGACGCCGGCCTCGACGAGCTGGGTGCTGACCACGCGCGTAGGGTCGCCGGCCTTGAGCCGCGCCTTGATGGTGGCGATGACGTCCGCCCGATGCGCGCCGCACATCAGCGCCGACAGGTGCAGCGTGTCCTTGGGCAGCACGGCGTGCAGCACAGCGGCGTGACGGCGGGTATTGACGATCGCCAGGACGCTTTCGTGCGCTACAAGTTCGGCAGCCAGATCCTCCCACGCGGTGCACGCTTGCCAGTTGGCCGGCAGGCGCACGCGCACGCGCTGCAGGTCCCGGTACAGCTCGTCCGGTATTGCGACATGCGGGCCGCCCTGCATCAACTCGCGCACGTCATCGAGCCCGGCGATGCTCTTTTGCGGATCGAAGTATTCCTGCCGGGCGAGTGCCGGCTGCGTGGCGGTGCTGAGCACCACGGTCACGCCGTAGTGGCGGGTGAGCAGGTTCAGCACGCCGAGGATCGGCTTCAAAAACTCTGGCGGCAGCAGTTGTGCCTCATCGAGCACCACCACGCTACCCACGATGTTGTGCAGCTTACGGCAGCGGCTGGTGTGCGCGGCGAACAGCGATTCGAAAAACTGGACGCTGGTGGTGACGACGATGGGTGCATCCCAGTTCTCGCAGGCCAGGCGGCTGCGCAGGTTCTCGCGTCCAGGGTCGGATTCGGCGTTGCTATGGTGCTCGACGACAGCCTCGCCGAAGATGCCGCGGAACACGTCCGCAGTCTGCTCGATGATGCTGGTGTAGGGGATGACGTAGATGATCCGCCGCTGGCCGTGCGCGAGCGCGTGGTCGAGCGCGAAGGCCATCGAGGCCAGCGTCTTGCCCCCGCCGGTGGGCACGGTGAGCGAGAAGATGCCAGGCTTTTCTGGTGCCTTGTCGCGGCACTGGGCGAGGATGCGGGCGCGCAGGCGGTTGACGGGCGTGTTCTGCGCATCCGCCGCGAGCCGGGCCATGTGGGCATCGAACGCCCCGCGCAGCGTCGCCAAATCCGGCCAGGCGCCGCGCGCGGCGGCCTTGCCTTCATCCATGAAGGCTTCGGTGTCGAGGAAGTCGGCATCCACCAGCGCCGAGAACAGCATCCGCAGCCACAGCGCGAAGCCAGCCGAACCGCCTGGCACGGTGCGCAGATCCGGGGCGAAGTCGCCATGGTCGAGAATTGGCGGTGCCGCCGCCGCCAACGCTTCGGCGAGCTCGGTACGACCGGCGTCCGAGCCAAGCCGCATTTCCAGGCTGCTTGAATCGGAATGCCAGTCGTACAGTCCGGCATGGTGGCTCGCGATCAGATAGGCCAGCACCCGGCCGGGCGTGCCGAAACGCTCGCAGGCGAGCAAGGCACCGGCGGTGGAGTGCGACACCCGCCCGGCGCCGCCCTCGATATGGGCGTTCTCAGCCTCGGTACCGCTGGCCGCGCGCAGATAACGCTGAAATCCCGGCCGATACTTTCCGAGGTCGTGCCACAGACCGGCCAGATACGCCCAATCCTGTCCGCCGAAGGCCTCCGCATGGTCGGCCGCGCGGCGGGCGACGTCCCGCAGATGCTCATCGAGGAGATGCTCCCGGATACCGAAGCAATCCCCATGGATATGCGCGAGACGTGCACCGCATTCTGTTGCCATCGTTCGCCTGCGTGGGCCGTGATCCTTTGATCATCGGCCTGCCGATCAGCGGCTTTACAGTCTCACGCTGCGAAATGGCCGCCACCACCCTAGACCCTGGAGTTCCGATGCAATACACGCGTCAGGAAGCGGATGCCCTCCGCTCGACGGATATGGCTGACTTCAAGGTCGGGGCCAGCAATTCCTTGAGCTT
This sequence comes from Candidatus Macondimonas diazotrophica, assembly GCF_004684205.1. NCBI lineage: Bacteria > Pseudomonadati > Pseudomonadota > Gammaproteobacteria > Chromatiales > Ectothiorhodospiraceae > Candidatus Macondimonas > Candidatus Macondimonas diazotrophica. The sequence goes on along the minus strand of NZ_SRIO01000004.1, from coordinate 169,154 downwards.
GGGCGACACCGCAGCGGGTCGATATTGCGGCTCCTGGACGACCTTGCCCATCTTGAGCATCTGCTCATGGGGAGTGTTGTACACCATGCGCTTGATCAACCAGTTGGGCACCGGAACGCTTGGTTTCATGAACATGACGCTGATCACTTTCGTCCGTTGCGGACCCGCCGGACGCAGGATCCACTCGCCGTTCATGGCGCCGAGGGCACTGGTGGTCCCCGGGGGCTGCAGATCCGGTCGTTCCTTGTACTTGTAGACGACCTGCTCCGGCTCGGCATAGAGCACGGCTTCGATTACGTTGTCGCTGGCAGGCAGCGGCCATGGCGGCTCGGCATGGACCTGAAGAATCCAGGTTCGATCATTGGGGTGGTCTTTCAGTTTCATCGATTTGATCATCTCGCTGCGCCAACGGGTCGCAGCGTCGTAATCGACGATCAGTGCCATGACGCTGGCGAGCGGCACATCGAGCGTGGTTTCGGCCTTCACCTCGATGCTTCCGTCGGCGGCATCGCGCGAATAGACCCGAACACCGTCCGCATCCTTGCCCAGATGCCACTCAGCCGCGTTCGCCGCCCACGGCAAGCTCAAAAGGAAGATCCAACCGATCAAGAAGTGTATGGTGCGCTTCATCTCTCACTATCCTTTGCAAGACGCGCGACAGTTTGACGCTTCCGTGTCGCGCACATCAATCCGACGTCATCCGAGGACACCGAGGGAACCCGATGAGTCCGCATATTCTGCTCTATGGCGCCAACGGTTATACCGCTGGACTGATTTTAGACCGGGCCCGAGAAGCCGGGGTTCCCTTGATCGTTGCTGGACGCAACGCCGCTGCGGTAAGTCATATCGCCGCGGAATACGGTTGTGCCGCACGAATTTTCGACTTGGATGATCCGCACACGGTCGCCGCGAATCTAAACGATGTCGGCGTGGTGCTCAACGCCGCCGGCCCCTTCGTCCACACCGCCGAACCACTCGCCCGTGCGTGCCTGCAAGCCGGGGTCCACTACCTCGACATCACCGGTGAAATTCCCGTTTTCGACGCCTTGATGGCGTTGGACGGACCGGCCCGGGAAGCCGGCATCCTGCTGATGCCGGGTGTCGGATTCGATGTGGTGCCGACCGACTGTCTGGCCGCCCATCTCAAACGCGCACTACCCGAGGCGAGCCATCTGGCATTGGCCTTCCGCGGCCTGAACCGGCTGTCCCGCGGTACCGCCCGAACAGCCATCGAACTGGGCCACGAGGCGGGCTGGATTCGGCGCGACGGCGCGCTGCAACGCGTGCCGCTGGCTCACAAGTGTCGCACCCTCGACCTCGGTGAAGAGTCAGTCGAGGCCATGACCATCCCCTGGGGCGATGTCGCCACCGCCTGGCACACAACCGGCATCCCCAATATCGAGACCTACCTCATCCTGCCGCCTGCGGCGATCCGGTGGATCCGACGTGGGGCGCGACTGCAGGGTCTGCTGCGCTTTGCGGCGCTCCGGCAAGTGCTTCAGGCCCTCATCCAGCGCACCCTCGTCGGGCCGGACTCCCAAGCCCGGGCACGCGAAATGACGGTCTGCTGGGGCGAGGCGTGCGACACAGCGGGCCATTGCGTCCACGCCCGGCTGACCTTGCCCAATGCCTACACGCTCACTGCCTGGACCGCGCTCGAGATCGCCCAACGCGTGCTCGCCGGCGAATGCCCGCCTGGCTACGCCACGCCCGCCGGATGCTTTGGGCCGGACTTCATCCTTGCCTTCCCAGGCGCCACGCGCGTCGACCTGCCGTGACCGCACGCGCCTGGATCTCGCACGTGGAATGGCACTGCCGGGATGCCACGGCAGTGTCCACCTTCCTGGGTGAACTGTTCGGCTGGACCTTCATCCACCATGGGCAACGCTATCGGGAGACGAGCCCTGAACACGGCCCGAGGATCGGCCTGCTTCAGGTCTCCGACCGGCCGGCAGGCGAAACACAACAGGCGTTCATCGCCATCGAGAATCTCGATGAGGTCCTGGTGCGTGTGCCCGCGCTGGGCGGTGCGATCGCGCAGACAGCGGTGGATATCCCGGATTATGGCCGCTACGCGCGGATCCGGGCGCCCGATGGGACGGTTCTGGGCTTGTTCGAGCCGGTCGTCTCCATGTCGCCCACCTGAATTTTGTTACACTAGCCGCCTTTTACGGCCTGTGCCGGAACGTTTTTGATCGACGCCGGTGAATACACTGGTATCCGCGAACCCTACGGAGTCTTCCATGAAAAAACCTGTACGCGTCGCAGTAACCGGCGCCGCTGGCCAGATCGGTTACGCACTGAACTTCCGCATCGCCTCGGGCGCCATGCTGGGCCCCGATCAGCCCGTGATCCTGCAGCTTCTGGAAGTCCCGCAAGCTCAGGAAGCGCTGAAAGGCGTGGTCATGGAGCTGAACGACTGTGCGTTTCCGCTGCTGACCGACGTGATCGCCACCGATCGACCCGAGGAAGCCTTCAAGGACGCCGATTATGCGCTGTTGGTCGGTGCCCGCCCCCGCGGCCCGGGCATGGAGCGCAAGGATCTTCTGGAAGCCAATGCGCAGATTTTCTCGGTCCAGGGCAAGGCCATGGATCAGCACGCCAGCCGCGATATCCGTGTGCTGGTGGTCGGCAACCCGGCCAACACCAACGCCCTGATCGCCGCCAGCAACGCCAAGAGCCTGGACCGGCGCCAGTTCACCGCCATGACCCGGCTGGACCACAATCGCGCGTTGTATCAGATCGCCGCCAAGCTGGGCAAGCACGTGAACGACGTGCGCCGGGTGACAATCTGGGGCAACCATTCCTCCACCCAGTATCCGGACCTGCACCACACCACCGTCGGCGGAAAGGCCGCACTGGAGCAGGTCGACATGGGCTGGTATGCCGATGAATTCATCCCGATCGTGCAGCAGCGCGGTGCCGCCATCATCAAGGCCCGCGGCTCGTCGTCGGCCGCATCGGCCGCGTCCGCCGCGATCGACCACATGCGCACCTGGGCGCTGGGCAGCGCCGAAGGCGACTGGGTCAGCATGGGCATCCCCTCCGATGGCAGCTATGGCATTCCCGAAGGCGTGGTGTACTCCTACCCCGTGATCTGCAAGAACGGGCAATACGAGATCGTTCAGGGCCTCGAAATCAACGGTTTCAGCCGCGAGCGCATGGATGCAACCTATCAGGAGCTGAAAGAGGAACGCGACGGCGTCGCCGCCTTGTTGTGACGACATCCGACCCGCTCGGTTTCTGAAATCAACGCCGGGGACTCCTCGGCGTTTTTTGTGGTGTGCCCCTGTGCAGCAAACGGTAGCCGCACCGGCGGCCGGAGCGCATTCTCATAGCGACCGGGCATCTTGACGCGGATCATGCCAGGGGACGGCTCTGGATGTGAACATCATCTGCAGACGGCGAACGGGTCGCCGGATCCAGCACATCGCCCACGGCTGCGATGCGATCGGCGCTCCGCCACGCCTGCGATGCCTGACCATACAGAGGAGAACACGATGGACCTTGAAAAGTTCTACCAGGCCATCCGCAATGAGCTGCGCCTGACCAATTATCTCGCGCATCAGGACGGTGATGCGGTCAATGTCGGTGAAACCTTCACAGTGCGCTTCCAGTTATGGAACGATGCATCGGCAGCCTTGGGGCCCCACCTGGCCCAGATCGTCTTCACCAACCTCCGGCTGACGGTACGCGGCACCGAATTCGCCACACCGTTGCAAAACGGCGAACCTGTTGAAGTAGCGACCTTCTCGTTTTCAGACAGCCATCTGCCCGGCGAGGAAAGTACCACCGTCGATGTCGAGTTCCAGGCCGTCAAGAATATGGGTGGATTGGAAGACCTGCTTGCCCGGGAAGAAGTTGCCGTTGTGACGCTCGAGGCCGATCTCGATCTTGCGCAGTATTTCCGGGTTCGGATGGTGCGCGCCGTTCACGAAGAAATCTCGCCCTGATCCCTCCGCGCTCGCTCAGTCGCCGGGCGCCGGGATCGGCGCTATGATCCCGGCGCCCGGTGCAACGATCCGGCGGCTTCACCCGATGGATCGACCTGCCCATCGCGGTAATACACATGCCGCCCCGGAAAAGCCGGAACACGCTCGCCGGGCGTGAGAATGCCGGCAAGGTTCAAGGGATCGGCGGCAGACAGTATCCGCGGCTCGCCCCGCCCGGGTTGCCGCGCCAGCGTGCGCAGCAGCCCAACCGCCTCGGGCCGTGCGAACTGCTCGCCGGAAAAGCCCGCGACGAAGCGTCCGCCCAGCACCTCGCCCTGCGCTTCCAGGCGCCAGAACACGTACAGCAGTTCACGCCAGGGCGGCAACGGCGCCTCCCGCGCGATCAGCGCCTTGAACACCACCCCGTAGCGGCGCAGCAGGGTTCGGGCGATGGCCTCCAGGGTCTCGAGCGTATGCGTCGGGAAACGCACCGGGGTGCCCGCGGTTGCCGCGAGCGGCCGCAACCGTGACCAGCGCCCGGCCTGCGCCAATGCGCTCGCGCGCGTGGCACGCCGTCCACCACCAAACCCGCGCCGGCGTGTGCCCCCATGCGACGATCGACGGAACGCAGCAAAGCCGTCCGCCGTGATCAAGCCCCACCCCACGAGTTCGGTCAGCGCCAGATCGACATGGCTCGGGAGCATGCCGCATTCGGCGACCAGTTCTTCGTGAAAAAGCGCGCCGCCGGTATCCAGTGCGGCCAGGATCGTCTGTGCAGTGCCGGACAGCGGTATCGCAGCCGGATCGGGCATCGGTGCAACGGCGCGCCACGTGCGCCATTGTCCGCGCGGAATCAGGGTCAGCGGAATCTGGCCCAGGCTGCCCCCGCGAAAGCGCGGCCGGTCAGCCGTATCGGAACCCACCGGTGGCGACAGACGCAACCAGAGGTAGCGGCCCTGCGCCAGCACAGCATCGAGATCCGTCGGGGCAAACCCCTTGACGCGGGCCGGCAGGAGCTCGCGTTCCCAGACCGGTGCGGGCGCCGACCAGCCGGCCAGATGGTCCAGTGCCGCACACAAGGCATCCGGGCCCTGAGGCGGTGCATCCAGGCCCTGCCATTGAAACAGAAACCGCTGGAAATCGGCCGCGCCGACGGCCTCCTGCTGCGCGCGCTGCCGCTGCAGGCTGGCGCGTTGCAAGCGCGCCAGGACACGCCGTTCGCACCACTGTGACGACTCCAGCGTGGTAAAGCGCCCGGCCATGACTTCACCCCGTGCGGCCAAGGCTTCGAGCGCCGATTCCACCGCCGCCGACGCGATCGCCAAAGACTCGGCGAGTTCGGCAGCGCTCAGGGGACCGCAGCTTGCCAGGCGGTCGAGCAGGATGCGTTGCAGGGCGGCCGCGGCGCGCTTGGTTGATCCCTCGGACGCCTGGCTGGCGGACCGCACTTCGGCCAGCCGTTCCCGCGCCACCCACAGCGCGACGCCGGGCCCCGGGTTGACGGCTTGCGCCCGCCCGGCCTGGCACAGGGCGTCGAACCACGTTCCAGCCTCAAGATGAGCAGCAGCGCCCTCTTGGGCGGTGAGAAAACCGCAGACCTCGAGCGCATCAAGCAGTTCCTCGGCGTCCCGCGGCGCAGGCCGGATCTGATCCCGAACGGCCGCAACCACGGCCGCGTCGAACACGTTCGGCACGGCAGCCTCGGCCCAGGCTGCACTGCGGGTGGAAATGGCGCGCGTGCGCCGTTCCTCGGCCTCGCCATCATCCAAAAACGCATAGGGCTTGGCGTTGATCACCGCCTCAGCCAAGGGAGACGGCCCGGGGAGATCGCGCCCGCTCACCTGGACGGCGCCGGATTCGAGGCCTTTCAGCAAGCGCTCCAGTCCGTCTGCATCCATGACTTCATCCAGGCAATCCCGCAAGGCCTGCCGAACCAGTGGATGATCGGGAATCTCGCGCTCCCCCTGGATGTTCTCCAGACAGGCCAGCTGATCGGGAAAGATCAGCGCAATGAGATCCTCGGCGTCCTGTCGCTGAAATTGGGGTGGCCGCCGCCGGCTGCCTTGGCGGCGTGCGATAGCCAGCGCGGTGGTAGCCACCCAGCGCCAGCGCGCCGGAAAGAACGGTGCATCCAGCAGCGCCTGGACGAGTACGCCGCGCGCTGTACGTGAATGCAGATACCGTGGCACATCGAGCAACGCGAACTGGTGCGTCGGTCCCAGCGACAGCAGCAAACTGTCTTCCAGCGCCGCGGCCTGCAGCTCGAAATTGAACTGGCGACAGAAGCGTTTGCGCAACGCGAGTCCGAAGGCGCGGTTGACGCGGGCGCCCAAGGGACTGTGGATGACGAGATGCGGATCGCCCACCTCGTCGACAAAGCGTTCCAGAATCAGGTGATCATGGGTCGGCAGCGCGCCCAGGGCCGCATGCGCCGCGCCGAGGTATTGCGCCAGTTGATCGGCTGCCGGCAGGGACAGTGCATAGTCGCGCGCCAAGAGGGTCCGCGCTGCTTCGACCCCGCCCGCGGCCAGCGCCGTCTGGGTCGCCGCGTTCAAATCCGAAACGGCCTCGGACAAGGCATCGCTCCGACCCGGCGCCTCGCCCAGCCAGAATGGAATGCCCGGTGGCACCGCTCCGGCATCGCTGACCTGCACCCGGTCGGTCTCCACACGCAGGATGCGGTAGGCGCGATTGCCGAGCTGGAAGATGTCGCCCGCCATGCTTTCGAAGGCAAAGTCTTCGTTCACCGTGCCGACGCGCACCCCCTCGGGCTGGAGCATGACGTCATAGTCGAACAGATCGGGGATAGCGCCGCCGTTCAGCAGGGCGCTCAGGCGCGCGCCGCGGCGCGGCCGCAACATCCCGCTGACGTGATCGCGAAACAGGTGCGCGCCGCGTCGGCCGCGCCGGGTGTCCACCCCGTTGGCGAGAAACTCGGCGAGCTGATCGAACGTCGCTCGATCGAGCGCCCGGTACGGCCAGGCGGCCGCGAGCTGCGTCCACAGCGCCGCCTCGGTGATCTCACCACGCGCAGCCACCTCCGCCACCATCTGCTGTGCCAGCACGTCCAGCGCCCCGGGCGGAATCGACAGCCGGTCGAGCGCGCCGTCGCGCACCGCACGCAGCAGCGCCGTGCATTCGAGCAGGTCATCCCGGCTCAGCGGAAACAGCCGGCCCTTTGGGGTGCGCCCCACCCCGTGGCCGGAACGGCCGACGCGCTGCAGCAGCGCGTTGATGCTGCGCGGCGAGCCCATCTGGCAGACGAGATCGATCTCGCCGATGTCGATGCCGAGTTCAAGCGACGCCGTCGCCACCAGCACGCGCAGGGTCCCGGCCTTCAGGCGCGTCTCGGCGGCCAGACGATGCTCGCGTGCCAGGCTGCCGTGATGGGCGGCGACCTGATCGCGGCCCAGCCGATCGGCCAGTTGGCGCGCCAGACGCTCGCACTGCCGCCGCGTGTTGACGAAAACCAGCGTGGTGCGATGGGCCAGCGCGCGCTGCGCCAGGCGGTCGTAGAGTTCGTCCCAGACCTCGTTCGACATGACCGCTTCGAGTGGTGCATCCGGCAACTCCAAGGCCAGGTCCCACTGCCGGCGATGACCCGCATCCACGATCGCGCACCCGGTGGCGCGGCCCGTCAGGAACGCCGCGACGGCAGTGAGCGGCTGCGCGGTGGCAGAAAGGCCGACGCGCTGCGCGCGCTGGCCCGTCAGGGCGTCGAGCCGCGCCAGCGACAGGGCGAGATGTGCGCCGCGCTTGGTGCCGGCCAGTGCATGGATCTCATCGACGATGACCGTCCGCACCGTGCGCAGCATGCGCCTGCCGGACGCGCTGGTCAGCAGCAGATAGAGTGACTCGGGTGTGGTCACGACGATGTGCGGCGGGGTGCGAACCATGCGCTGACGCTCGCCGGCCGGCGTGTCGCCGGTGCGCACCCAAGTCCGGATCGCGACCTCGGGACTCCCCCCGGCACGCAGCAGATCGGCAATACCGGCCAGCGGCGGCTGCAAGTTCTTGTCGATGTCATTGGACAGCGCGCGCAGCGGCGAGACATAGAGCACGCGGGTCTCGTCGGGTAGTCCGTCCGCCAGTGCTTCGCGCACCAGCGTGTCGATCGCTGCCAGAAAGGCGGTCAGCGTCTTGCCCGAGCCGGTCGGGGCACTGATGAGGGTGTCGCAACCGGCGGCGATGCGTGGCCACGCCGCGGCCTGTATCGCCGTGGGCGTTCCGATGGCCTGAGTAAACCAGCACCGAAGCGCGGGGTGAAAACGCTCCGGAAACGCATCGGGCTGGACGTTCATCGAATCCTCACTTCGGACAAGGTACGGCTCAGAAGAATTGGACGGGCGGTATACAATGGCGTTCCCCAAGATCGCCGTGCCGAGCCTCGACCCATGTCCATCCCCTCCACCGATGTTTCCCACAACTTCAAGCGCCTCAAAAAACGCTTGCGCCATCAGGTTGGTCAGGCGATCCAGGACTACGGCATGATCGAACCCGGCGACAAGGTCATGGTGTGCCTGTCTGGCGGGAAGGACTCCTACACTCTGCTGGACATCCTGCTTGGATTGCAGCGCAGCGCGCCGGTCGACTTCGAAATCGTGGCGGTGAATCTCGACCAGAAGCAGCCGGGTTTTCCGGAAACGGTGCTGCCGACCTATCTCACCGAACTCGGTGTGCCCTTCCACATCATCGAACAGGATACCTACAGCATCGTCCAGTCGGTGATTCCGGAAGGCAAGACGACGTGCGGACTGTGTTCACGCCTGCGCCGCGGCATCCTCTACCGGTTCGCCGCCGAGCATGGCATCACCAAGATCGCCCTGGGCCATCATCGCGACGATCTGGTCGAAACGCTGTTTCTGAACCTGTTCTTTGGCGGCAAGCTGCAAGCCATGCCGCCCAAGCTCTTGTCCGATGATGGGCGCCATGTGGTCATCCGGCCACTGGCCTACTGCGCCGAAGCCGACATTGCCCGCTATGCGCGCGCCCGCGACTTTCCCATCATCCCGTGCAACCTCTGCGGTTCACAGGAAAACCTGCAGCGCAAGGCAATCAAGCAGATGCTGCAGGATTGGGAGCGGCAGTACCCCGGCCGCACCGATTCGATCTTCGCCGCCCTGCGCAATGTGAGCCCCGCGCATCTGGCCGACCCCACGCTGTTCGACTTCGCAGCCCTGGGGGCAAGCGAAGGCCCGCAAGTCAACTGGCTGGCAAGCGCATCCGCGGTCCGGGGCGGCGGTGAGCCGGACGAACCGCCGGCAGCGGACACGGCCATACCGCTGCGATTCGTCCGCCGCGGCGTCACCTGACACCGATCCGACCGCCGGCGCCCGGGCTCACATCTCGGGGCTGTCCGCGACATTCGGCAAGGGCGGCGCTGGCCAGCCCTGGCCGCGCGGGATCCGCCCCACATCCCAATGCTGGATGGCCCAGCCGAGCAAGGTGTCGCGGCCGAGACGAGGCGCCTCCGGGGGCAGGCTCTGCCCAAGGAAGGCGAGCGCCCGACACAGCAGAGGAACCGGCTCTGCGGCCGCCACCGCCGCCGCGCCCAGCCGTTTGGCCAGCTTGTCGCCCTGCCGGTCGAGCGCCAGCGGCACATGCACATAGGCCGGCGTCGGCAGGCCCAGAAGGCGTTGCAGATGGATCTGGCGTGGAGTCGAGGTGATCAGATCCGCACCGCGCACCACCCGGTCTACCCCCTGGATGGCATCGTCGATGACTACGGCAAGCTGGTAGGTGATGATTCCGTCGGCCCGGCGCAGCACGAAATCGCCGCACAGCGCATCGAGCGCGTGCCGCTGCGGCCCTTGCACCAGATCCGGCCACTCGATGGGCGCCGCCTCCACGCGCACCCGCCATGCGGCGGAGTCCGTTGCCGATCCGGATCGCGTGCGACAGGTACCGGGGTAACGGTAACCCTCAGCACCGGCAAGCCCGGCCTGGGCAATGTCCGAACGGCTGCAGATGCAGGGGTAAAGCCATCCCGCCCGCTCGAGTTGCCTCAGGGCAACGGCGTAGCGTTCGGCGCCATGGCTTTGGTACAGGACGTCGTCATCCCAGTGGAGACCGAAGCGTTCCAGGGTGCGCAGATGGTCACTGGCCATTCCGGGAATGACCCGAGGCCGGTCGAGATCCTCGATGCGGACCCGCCAATGCCCACCTCGAGCGCGCGCATCGAGGAAGCTCGCCAAGGCGGCGACGAGTGATCCGAAATGCAAAGGGCCGGTCGGTGACGGAGCGAAGCGGCCGCACGGGATGGCCACAGCGGGTGCAGCGCAACCGGGTAAGGGGCTCAGCCCCCCATCTGGCGCTCGCGGATCTCGTCGAGCGTCTTGCAGTCCACGCATTGGGTGGCGGTAGGTCGGGCTTCGAGACGGCGGATGCCGATTTCGACGCCGCAGCTTTCGCAATAGCCGTAGTCCCCGGCATCGAGCGCACTCAGGGCTTCGTCGATCTTCTTGAGCAGCTTGCGTTCGCGGTCGCGGGTACGCAGTTCAAGGCTGAAGTCCGATTCCTGGCTGGCGCGATCGTTGGGATCGGGAAAATTGGCCGCCTCGTCCTGCATGTGGTGCAGCGTGCGGTCGACCTCTTCCATCAGCTCCCGTTTCCATGCCTGCAAGATCGCCCGGAAGTGGGCCTGCTGGGCCGGATTCATATACTCCTCACCCTCCCGGATCGGATAGGGCTCGAAGCCCTTCACGGGGGGATGGATGGAAGACTGGCTCGGTTGGTCAGTGGCCGCCATCGCGGTACTCCTCAGCTAATCGCCTGTCCCGGGCCGGGGACAAAAATAAACCGCGATTGTATATCAGAGCCATGCCCGATCGACAAGAGGGACTCACACCCCTGCTTCGTCCCGGATCAGCCGCTCCCGTCACCACAGGGACCGGGGAGCCGCGCCGGGTCAGCGGCCGCATCGTCTAACGCCATCGTCACCGAATCGCCATCGCCGCGTCACTCGAGCGCAGTGCGGCGGCATCATTCTTTTGCTCACCGCTGGCTCCGAGGTGAGGAAACCCATCATGCTGTTCATCCGATCTGGTTTGTCGTTGACCAAGTGGCTTGCCATCATCTGTTTGTTCACGGCCTCGCTGGTGCAGGCCGGGGGAACGCATGCGCCCGATGCCGACGAAGATGGCATGGCGGCACGCGCGCAGGCGGGCTTGCGCGTGAACTGGACAGCGCGGGAGGCACCCGCTCCACGACAGTGGATTCGCTTCAAGATTCTGGGAATCAATGACTTTCATGGCCAGCTTTCCCCCCGCTCGGTAGGCGGACGGCCCGCAGGCGGAGCGGCCGTACTGGCGAGCTACCTCAAGCAGGCGTCCGCGGATGCCCCCGATGGCGCATTCATCGTCCAAGCCGGTGATCAGGTCGGTGCCAGTCCGCCCAACTCGGCGCTGCTGCAGGATGAACCGGCCATCAGCGTCCTGAATCTTCTGGCCAACCCGCATTGCGGCGTCCTGCCGCAACAACGCATGCATCCGCGCTGCAACGTGATCGGCACCTTGGGCAATCACGAATTCGACGAGGGCGTGACCGAGCTCACCCGGCTGCTGGACGGCGGCAACCATGCCGACGGACCTTTCCTCGAAGATCCCTGGCGCGGGGCACGCTTTGCCACAGTGGTTGCCAACGTGGTCGACACCGCCACGGGAAAAACGCTGTATCCGCCGTCGACGATCAAGCGGATCCGCGGCATTGGCGTCGGCTTCGTCGGTGCCGTGCTCAAGGAGACCCCCACCATCGTCACGCCGTCGGGCGTGGCGGGTGTCCGGTTCGTCGATGAGGCCGCTGCGATCAATCAAGAGGTCCGTGCCCTGCAGCGTCGGGGCGTGCGCGCCATCGTCGTGGCCATCCATCAAGGCACCCGACAGACCAGTTATCTCGGCCCCACCCGCGATGCACCACAGGCGCTGGACGGCGCGATCGGCGACATCGTGTCGCAACTGGACGATGAGGTCGACGTCGTAGTGTCCGGCCATGCCCACAGCTTCACCAATACCCTGATGCCCAATGCCCACGGCAAGCTGATTCTGGTCACCCAGGCCTTTTCCGCCGGGACGGCCTATGGCGATATCGAATTGGCGCTCGACCCCCGATCGCGCGATGTCATTCACAAATCTGCCGCCGTCGTCACCACCTGGGCGGATGAAGGTCCGGGCCTGCACCCTGACGATGCCATCGCGAACCTGGTGGCCCGGGCCGACGAACGGGTAGCCCCTCTGGTTAATCGAGTGATCGGGCAAGCCAGCGCCGACATCACCCGTGCCGAGAGCCCGGCAGGTGAATCCGCACTCGGCAACCTCATCGCCGATGCGCAGCGCGCGGCGCTGGGCACGGACATCGCCCTGATGAACCCAGGAGGCATCCGTGCCGACATTGCGGCCGGCGAGGTAACCTGGGGCGATCTGTTCAGTGTGCAGCCATTCAATAACGATCTGGTGCGTTTGAATCTTACCGGTAACCAGATCGTGGCCCTGCTGAATCAGCAGTGGGACGGCCAACCTTTTGCGCGCATCCTGAAACCCGCAGGCTTGACCTACCGCTGGCACGAAAACGGTCCCGGTCATGCCGACAATCGCGTGGATGCGGGGAGCATCCAGATCAATGGCGCACCCCTTGATCCGGGCGCGACCTATTCGATTACCGTGAACAATTTCATCGCAGACGGCGGCGACAATTTCAGTGTGCTGCCCGAGGGAACGGGGCGTGTGGTGGGTCCAGTGGATCTGGACGCCCTGATCGATCACGTCGAGCGCCTGCCCCAACCGTTCTCCGCGGCGATCGAGACGCGTATCGCCGTTGTGCCGTGAGTGTTCACCCCATCACCATCCGGCGACCCCCGATGCATCCGGGTGTCCGTAACCATCGCGCAAGACAGCAATTCGGCTGCCTTGCGCGATCGCAGGGACCGGCCCAATCGGTCTATCCGCGATCGAACCTTCATAGAAGTGTCAGAAATGCGTCACTCCGGGGTGTCAGACTGCAAATGCCGGTTCCCACCGGCAAGTCTCGTTTCGCAGACCTGAATCAAAACAGTTTTAAGGAGTCCTGGCTCATGAGTCTGAAACACATGCCGCTGATTGCCCTTTTGGCTGCCCCGGTCGTCGCCCAGGCGGCCATGGTCGAACTGAACGAAGCCGAGTTGTCTGACGTGAATGGTCAGGCCAGCTACAGTGGCGTCCTGTTCAATTACGCTGCCTCGGCTGCCTGGAATCCGAGCTATACCGCCCCGTATTTCAACGTGACCACATCGCCCGTCCTGGGCGGTGTTGAAATCGATACGAGTGCCGGTCTGAACTGGGAGGTATCCCCCTCTTGGAATTTCAGCATGACCGGCAAAAACTCCGGCAACACGTACGTCAGCAAAGCCGGCAGCGGCAATTGGGACCCGATCGACTTGTCCTGGTCCAATACCCACACTTTCGTACTGTTCCACTGATCGCGACACCCGATTGCGGCACTCGCCCATAGGGCCAGATGCATGCAGGGACGAGGCCCCTCCCAGGGCCCTCGTCCCCTCTGGCCCTGAAAGCTTCCAGCGTTGACCGCTCAGTTCATGCCGGCGAGCCGAGCGGCTGAACATGCGCGCGCCGTCCAAGCCGGAGGGTTGCACATCTCCTCGGCGAAACGCCGCGGTCCGCCGGGACCGACCGTATCGGGAAACCACAGAATCACCGTCAACGAGATGTCGAGTTTGCCGACTCGAAGGCCCCGGGCATCCACGCCGATCCGTGAGCTGGCGCCCGGAAAATCTTTCCAGAATGTCGTGGCGTTGGGATCACCCTGATACCGAAGCCGGAGATCTTCCGGCCAGCCCGGCGGGATATCGAAGCGCGCGAACACATCCCAGCCCAGGCGACTGCCCATCCACAGCCAGTTCTTCTCGTGCGAAATGGTTGCCGTACGCCCCAGTTCGCTCAGCTGACTTCCCCAATCGCATAGGCATCCGGATCACGGCTGCCGGCGGCGTTCGCCCGTCCGCCCTGGATATCGTTGAAATCCAGGGCCAGGATGAAGTGCGGCTGATTGAGCACACGGGTCAAGACCTCACCCCCCGTGACCTGGATGGAGACGGGCAGAGTGATGCCCTGATCGTGGACCGTGACCTGCGAGAGGATGTTGAAGACGGGAATCCCCGCCACGATGATCCGCAGCTTGAGCACCCCCGTGGCACGAACCGCACCGTCCTTGGCAAAGATCAGTTCCGGGCGGATGTCGTCCATGGTGTTGAACCGCAGCTTCGGCCAGGATGTGAACACGCCAGTCTCCAGCCCACCATAGATGGCGTCGAGCACGCGCTTGTCCTGACGCGCCCCCCGTTGGCGCAAAAGTCCTGGAAGTCGAGGAAATCGGCCGGATCGGTGCGGAACGCGTCGTAGCGGTTGCGGGAGATCCCGGTCTCGGCGTCGAAAGAGACATAATCCGCCCCGTTGCGCCTTGGGTCACCTTGGACCAGATAGGCATAGCGCGCCCGGCCGCCATGCTCGAAGCGCCGCTCCTGGAGAATTCGGCCCGCGATCGCATCGTGTCGCTTCGTCTCGTAGGGGTCATAATCCGGTATCCCGGTACATGAACACGATTTCGTCGATCGGGTCGATGATGCCGCAGCGCCCCCGTACCGGGTTGGGCGACACCTCGGGCAGGAAAACCCACCCTTTCTCATCCATCCCGGCGATCTGGAACGGGATGGACTGTATGCGATCCCCGCGTACCGCCATGACCGAGACCTGCGCAGCGCTCTTCCGACCAGTCCAGCGATCGCGGATCCTTTGATCACCACGGGATGCAGGTCGCTGTAATGCGTCATGTCGAGCCGCTCGATCGCCTCGGCCAGTTGCTCCGGCGTGAGCGCTCGCAGCAAGGGCATGTTGGCGACCAGATAGATGGGATTGTTTCGGTACGCGGTCACCGCTTCTTCGAACATCGCCGCATCGACCGTGCCGTATGCGATAGGCTCACCGGCCTCGGCGGCTGCACCGAACGTTGCCCGTGCACAATGGCCCGCCACGCGGACCCCCGGACGATCATCCCTGTCGCCATGTTTATCGCCTCCTTGATCATTTTTGGGTGACGTCCCTCATGGCCGTCGCAGCCAGAGCGACTAAGCCACTGAAGAGACAAAAGAAGCTTAGACGGTCCGGCGGGGCTTGCATTTTTTCCTTTTTTTTGTAACCGGGCTTATGATGGGGACAGGAACGCAGACGACCCGGTGTCGCGCGACAGCAGCCACCGCGTGTCGATAATCCGCAGGATGCGGTGATGAGGAGGAGAGGACACATGACCACATGGGATCTTTTGATCAAGAACGCTCTGGTTTTCGACGGCAGTGGCGAGGCGCCACAAACCTACGACATTGCGATCCATCAGGGGCGCATTGCTGCCAAAGGTGTGGATTTCAAATCGAGCTGGGCCCGCACTGTCATCGACGGCACCGGTCAATGGCTGATGCCGGGACTGCTGGACATCCATACCCATTATGACCTCGAGGTCGAGATCGACCCCGGATTGCCCGAATCGGTGCGCCACGGTACGACCACGGTGGTGATGAGCAATTGCAGTCTCGGACTCGCCTTCGGTCTGCAGTCCTACGGCTGGGGCAATGCGCTGGAGGACAATCCGACCGTCGATTGCTTCGCCCGGGTCGAAAACATGCCCAAACCCGTGCTGGTCAAGGCGCTGGATGGCCACATCACCTGGGACAACCCCATCGAGTACCTGAAACACTTCAAGGATCTGGCGCTTGGCCCCAACGTCTGCCCCATGGTGCCCCACACCATGCTGCGTGTCGCGGTGATGGGCATGCCGGGCGCCCTGAGCGACCGCCCGACCGACGAACAGATCGTCGAAATGTGCCGCGTTCTGGATGAATGCATGCAGGCCGGCTACGTCGGTCTGTCCACCGACGGCCTGCCGCTGCACTATCTGGCCAACGACCCTTACCGCGGCGAACGCATTCCGGCCCAGCATGCCACGCGCAAGGAGATCCGCGCCCTGTGCGAGGTGGTGCGATCCTACGATGGCATCGTCCAGTTCACCCCCAACCCCGATGCCAAGCTCGCCACGCTGTCTTTGATGATGATGGGCAGCAAACGCATTTACGGCAAATCGCTGCGCATGACTGCCACCGCAGCCATGGATCTGAAGTCGCAACCCATGGCATGGAAAGGCTTGCTGCGCGTCAATCGCCTGATTAACTCAAAACTGGTCAAAGGCCGTTTTGCCTTCCAGGCGCTATCGGCACCTTTCAAGGTCTATGCCGACGGCGTCACTTCTCCGTTGATGGAAGAACGCCCGGCATTTCGCGAACTCATCGCCCTGGAACTGGACGACCGCGAGGGCCGCCAGCGCCTGCTCAACGATCCGAGCTACCAGGTGCGGTTCCGTAAAGACTGGATGTCCGGCAAGCAGGGATTCAATCTCGCCCGCCTGGCGCGCCGTCTGGGCTTCGAGCCGACGACCTTCAACCGCGATCTGCGCGACATGGAAATGGTTTCGGTTCCGGACATGCCCGAGTGGAGCGGGCAGAACATGCAGGCGATCTATGATCGGCTGCTGCGGTACCAACAGGCCGAAGGACGCACGGGACATCTGAGCGAAGCCGAAGGCGCTGCGTTCGCGCAATTCCCCAATCCCATCGTCGACGACGCCGAATTCATGATGCACCTGTTGCGCCGCTACGACCGCCAGTTCCGCTGGGCGATGACCACAGCCAACACGCGCCGCGAAATCCTCAAGCAACTGCTGCTGGATGAGAACACGCTCCCGGGTTTCAACGACTCCGGCGCCCACCTCACCAATATGGCATTCTTCGACGGCAATCTGCGCACCCTGCAGCTGGCCCATGAAGACGGTCTCGAGACCGTCGCCAAGCAGGTCCGGCGGCTGACCCGCGACCCTGCGGCCCTGTTCAACCTGGATGTCGGCACCCTCGATCTCGGCGCGCAGGCCGACGTGATCCTGATCGATCCTGCCGCGCTGCGTGCCTACGATCCGCAAGCGAGCACGGTGATGCAGCATCGCGACATCTTCGAGAACGTGCAGATGGTCAACCGCTCCGACGGTGTCGTGACGCAGGTGATCATCGCCGGACAGATCGCCTGGGACGGCAAGCAGTACACACCGGTTCACGGCCGGGATCGGCTGGGACGGGTGCTCACCCGCGCCGGCAGCATGGTGCCCGGCAACGACGAACGCCTCGAAGAACAGCCGATACTCCCCGAAGCCGCGGCCGGCTGACCGTCGCTCGGTGCATCGGGAATCGCAAAAAGAAACGGCCCTCGCGAGCGAGGGCCGGTCAGTCTTCTTCTTGTTGTTATTGTGAGCCATCCGAGCGGGTGTGGTATTCCAGCTTCATTCTTGGCGATGCATTGGCGGCGTTATCTCTGATTTTCGGCGGATTTTTTCGATATTCTTGTCGGTCTGGTCCCGGCCCTTTATTCACCGTCACATGAAATATTGCACACCGCGTGCCAACGCTGGGAATTGCCGCACGGCGGCGTATCCGACGACTGGCAGTCCGCTCCAAAAAACCGATCGGTTTAAATAAAACCAATAGCTTGAATTAACTTTGCGCTTTGAAGGCTGCCGGGGAGCCGAATCCGATCGGTCTCATCAGAGGAGCCGTTCGGTTTGGGAAAGCTCGCGACTCCGGTGACAACCCCCGCGATACGGGCACAAATTGACCCGACACGTCGTTTTGCAAGGCCCGATACCCCCTAGCCATGCCTGTGCATGCCTTGCGGTAACGCATCGGACGACGGGCCGTATTTCAGCGGGGGGTAATGCGCCAGCAGCGGCGAATGGCCGGGTTGCGCGCGAAATCCGGCGGCAGCGTGGCCCGGCTGAGATCAGCCACCTGCCAGCGCTCCGCAACTTCGGCATCGAGCCGGAAACGGCGGTGATTGGTCGAGAACACCAGCTGCCCACCCGGCGCCAGACGCGCCATCACTGCCGCGATAAGCGCCGCATGATCCCGCTGCACATCCCAGGTTCCGCTCATGCGCTTGGAGTTCGAAAACGTCGGCGGATCGAGAAAGACCACATCATAGGTTCCCGTATCCTCATCGATCCAGGTGCGGCCGTCGGCCTGGATCAGCCGGTGCTGCGAGCCATCGAGGCCATTGAGGCGCAGGTTTTCCTGTGCCCAGTCGAGATAGGTTGCCGACAGATCGACTGAAGTCGTCGAGCGTGCCCCCCCAGCAGCGGCATAGACCGTCGCGCTGCCGGTATAGCAAAACAGATTGAGAAATCGCTTGCCGGCAGCGGCTTCGCGCAACAGGACGCGGGTCGCCCGATGATCGAGAAAAAGGCCGGTATCGAGATAATCGGTGAGGTTGACCCAAAAGCGCAGCCCCCCTTCCTGGATGACCTGCCCCTCACCCTTCGTATCCTGCCGGACATACTGCGCCCGCCCACGCTGGCGTTCACGGGTCTTGAAGACGACGCGATCCAGCGGAACCTCCAGCCACTCGGGCAAGCCGGCGAGCAGCGTCGCCCGCCGCCGTGCCGCCAGTTCGGGATCCACGCTGGCCGGAGGCGCATATTCCTGCACATGCAGCCAATCGCCGTAGCGATCGATGGCAAAGGCATACTCGGGCAGATCGGCATCATAGACCCGGTAAGCCTCGATGCCCTCGCGGCGCGCCCACCGCCCCAGATGACGCATGTTCTTGCGCAGACGGTTGACGAGGGCCTCGGCACCGGGATCCGCGACGATGGCGGCCTCAGCGCCCGGCGCGTCGGAAGCCCCTGTTGCGGGAACATCCCAGACCCAGACCCCGCAGGGGATGGCACCATTGGCCACCTCGAGCTGCGGCGAATGCGGACCGCGCATCAGGGATCCCGCTTCCGGCAGCGCGCTGATCACGGCGGCGCGCCAGCCGCCAAACGCCGTCGCTACCCGTCTGCCCAGCGTCGCATGCAGCGTTCGCGATGTCCCGACGCTGTCCAGCCGTTCGCCATACGGGGGATTGACGACCATCAGACCGGCCTGGGTGTCGCCTGGCGGGTGCGCGTCGCCGAGCTCGCCCGGGGTGAGATGAATCCGTCCCGTCAGGCCGGCGCGGGCCACGTTGGCCTCCGCCACGCGGATGACGCGGGCATCGGCGTCGCGTCCCGCAATGACCGGCAACCGGTCGAGACCGGCGATCCGACGAGCCTGCGCCTCCTGGCGCAGACGCTGCCACAATGTCGGCACATGGCCGAGCCAGCCCTGAAAACCGAAATAGGATCGCAACAGCCCCGGCGCGACATCCCCGGCCATCCAGGCGCCTTCGATCAGCAGCGTCCCCGCCCCGCACAGCGGATCGAACAAGGGCTGACCCGATGTCGCCAACGCCGGCCAGCCGGCCTGCAGGAGCACCGCGGCAGCCAACGATTCCTTCAACGGGGCCGGGCCGGCTTCCAGTCGATAGGCCCGACGGTGCAGGCTCTCTCCCGCCAGATCCAGATAGACCGTGGCCTGCTCCCGAAACAGATGCACCGCCAGACGCAGATCGGGACGTTCGGCACGCACGCTGGGCCGACGTCCGGTGCGGGCACGAAACCGGTCCACCAGCCCATCCTTGACCGTAAGCGCACCGAAATGCGTGTTGCGAATGGCCGCCGAGGTGCCGGTGAACGCGACCATGAAACTGCCGTCCGGCAACAGGTGATCCTCCCACGACATCCGCTCGATGCCGGATCGCAGCGCAGCGGCGTTCGGCGCATGGAAGTGATCCAGGCGCAGCAACACACGGCTGGCCAGACGCGACCACAGACACACCCGGTAGCCGCAGGCCAGATCGCCCGTGAATTGCACGCCCGCGCTCTGACGCCGGATGTCCCGGGCACCGAGGGCTTCGAGTTCAGGGGCCAGCAAGTCTTCGAGTCCTGCTGCCACCGTTGCAAAAAAAACCGTCTTCAACGTTGTCCGTTCCAACTGCCCACTCGCCGCGCAGTATTGGGACGGACGGAACCGAATGCAACCGCCCACCAGGCGGTCCGACGGGGAACGCTGGGGGGTCAGTTCGCAGCCGGCTTCGGCAGTCCGATCAGATAGGTCGCCCGGTAGGGGAAGCCAAAGCGCCCGAACAGCCAGCGCTTGCCGATCTCGAAGTGATAGTCCGGCCGGTCCAGATCCTGCGTCAGGGCGCGCAGCTCGGCCGGCGAATAGGTGCGCAGACATGAGACGAAACCGTCCCATGCAAACGCCAGCGGGCAAATCGGAATCAGATAGGTAAAGACCAGCCGCTGCCAGGTTACCCGCCCGGCGAAGGGTGTGAACAGAACCCCGGCCACAAATACCAGCAGCGGGATGAGGACCACCGTATGAACGGCCCGCTCCTGGGCTTCGAAGACGGCGATGCCAGCGCGCTTGGCCACGGCATCGGCCAGGATACGCCGGGCCTGCTCGGGCCGGAAATGATGAAAACCCGTAAAGATGGTCCGGAACCCCGTCAGCTCGGCCGGCGGGTCAAAAGCGCTCACGGGCTCCGGCCAGCCGCGGATGCGGCCGCCGGTAACGGCCTCGAGTTCAGCGAACGCCGCCCGGTTGGGATACAGATCAGTCAGGATGACCGGAATGTCCTGCCCGCCGGCCGCATCGAGCTGGGGCAGCAAACCGGGCACCGGACCGCCCGCACCGGAACACAGATCCACGATGCGGCTCGCCCCGCTCTCGCGCAGCGCACCGACCAGTTGCGGCATCAGCGGCTGGAACAGGCCGGTCACATGGGCCAGAAAACGCAGATGATCGGTAATGAACCGGCGAATGAAGTCGGGAACCCAAGGCAGGTCTTCCCACTCCCACAAATGCACGCGCGCCATGAATTCCCTATCCTCCCTGATTGGATGTGGCATAACGAAGGTCGTGATGGCCTCTCGTCCCTCCATTCAAGCAAATTTCCCGCGGAGCGAAAGCATGAGCAAACTTTCCGACATCAGCGACCGCTACCGGATTGCACCGGGCAGCCGGGTCCGACTCACGCGCTGGGATCCGGGCGACAAGTGGGTCACCGATGGCGACAAGGCCCAGGGCGTCCATCGACGCGAGCAGCTTGCAGAGAGGCTTGATGAACTGCAGGACCTGCTCTATGCCCAGAAAAAGCACCGCATCCTGCTGATTCTTCAGGGCATGGATACCTCTGGCAAAGACAGCACCATCCGCCGGGTATTCCATACCATCGATCCCCTGGGCGTCCGAGTCGCCAATTTCCGGGCGCCCAGCACCGAGGAACAGGCACGCGACTACCTGTGGCGCGTACACCGCAAGGTGCCCGCCAACGGCGAGATTGTGATCTTCAACCGCAGCCACTACGAAGACGTTCTGGTGCCCCGCGCCCGCGGCCACCAGTCCCGCCGCGAACAGCAGCGCCGGCTCGGTCACATCGCCGATTTCGAACGCATGCTGAGCGATGAGGGCACCACCATCATCAAGTGCTACCTGCACATCAGCATCGAGGAACAACGCCAGCGCCTGCAGGATCGGCTGGACGATCCCACCAAGCACTGGAAATTCGATTATTCGGACATCCGCGAACGCGAATACTGGGATGCGTACATCAAGGCCTATCAGGACGCGATGACCGTCACCAGCCTGCCGCATGCGCCATGGTATGTGATTCCGGCCAACCACAAATGGGTGCGCGACCTGATCGTCACCACCATTCTGGTGGACACCCTGACCCGACTGCGCATGCACTATCCCCCGGCACCTGAGGGCCTGGACCAGGTCAAGCTCGACTGAAGCACGGCCGCGTCCGCGGCTGCCCGAACCGGTCTCCCGATCGGGAACGGTCGGGGCAGCCGCCAGGATCAGTTCTTGTAGAGCTTGGTGAACTTCGACCCTTCGAGCGTGAGGTTGTACATCAATCCCTGCTGACCGAATACGAATCCGATCACCGGATCCTGGATGCTGTTGGTGTCCAGGCTCCTACCGATCCCCAGATCAATCAGGGCCACCGAGCCGTCCACCCCGACCTTCCAGCCTTCGCTGGCGCGAAACTGGTCCAGCGCGGCCTCGCTGGTGAAGATCACCACGATCGATTTGGCCTGTGCGCCCAGCTGGAACCCGATCGACGCGGCCGCTGTACTGTAGTAGTCCACCGTCTTTCCGCCGACGCGCAAGGCACCTTCACCATATTCACCGCCAACACCGATGCCGGCCTTGTAGACCTTGGGAAAGACCAGAACCCCTTTGGCGATCTCGAGAAATTCGGCGGCGCCGTCGATGTTCCGGAACGACGTCAACGTGCGATCCACCGCTTGATCGATCTCCGCGCCAGTGGCCGCGAACGCGGTGCTGGCAGAGAGCGTCAGCGCCCACAACGCGCAGGCCAGAAAAACCATTCGCCGACTTGAGCCAACCATTCTGTGCATCGGGACTTCCTGTGATAGTGAAACCAGAGCACCAAACCATAGCGCAAAATGGGTAGTGCGCCACATCGGTAGGATTTTGGCGACACCGGCTTCATTCGCCGACGATGGACGCAACCGCCCAACCCGGCGCCAGGCTCACGCGCTCGGCCATGGCCGCCGTCATCTCCACGGCCCCATCCTCACGCACCACCAATACCCGCGTGATGCCCATGCGCGCGGCGACCCGCCGCCACCCGTCCGCTCCCGCCACGAATAGCGCCGTGGAGGCGCCGTCGGCCCGCGCCGCATCGGCATCCACCACCGTGACGGCATGCAGTCCCCGAACCGGATAACCGGTGCGCGGGTCGAGCAGGTGATGGTAGCGCCGCCCGGCGTATTCGAACATGCGCTCATAATCTCCGGAGGTCGACACCGCCTCGCCGGCCTCCAAACTGAGGGTGCCCATCACGCCGTTCCGATAGGGATCCCGGATACCGATCCGCCAGCCCCGCTGCGGCAACTGCCCCAAGGTCTTGAGATTGCCGCCCGCGTTGACCAATGCCGTGGCAACACCTTGGCGCGACAACTCATCGATAAGGCGATCGACCGCGTAGCCCTTGCCGATGCCGCCCAAATCGATGAACAGCCCACGCGGACCGCACACTGTCCCATCGGCGGAAACATGAACCGCATCCATCGATGGCAGCGGCAACAGGGCGGCGATGGCCGGCGCCTCGGGAAACGGCCGGGCTGGATCACGGGGTGCGCGGTCGAAACCCCACAGGGCCACCAGCGCGCCCACTGCTGGGTCGAAGTCGCCGCCGCTCGCCACGCGGAGTGCGCGCGCCTGTTCGATCACCTGTGCCAGATCGTCCGAAACCACGGCGCAGGTGCCGCGCGCCAGGGCGGTATTGAGCTGGGCGAGCTCGCCGTCGCCGAACGCCCAGGCATCCCGGCCGAAGCGCTGCAACCACACCTCACTGTGATCGATCGCGCCCACCGCACGGTCCGGCGCCATGCCGTAGATGCTGATCTGCACCAACGTCCCCATCGCATAGATCTCGGCCTCCACCGGATCGGACGACCGTCCGCAGCCGGCCAGCACCAGCGTAAGGATCAACCCCCATACGGCCCATCGGCGCGTCACCCCCATCACGAAGCCCCGGTAGGCCAGGCGTAAGGCGCAGGATCCAGCGCCGGACGGCGACCCTGCAGGAGATCGGCCAGCAGCTCGGCCGACGCCGGTGCAAGCAGGACGCCGTTGCGGTAATGCCCCGCGTTGAGCCACAGGTTGGCGACCTGTGGGTGTCGTCCGATGATCGGAATCCCATCCGGCGAGCCGGGACGCAGACCGGCCCAGTGGGCGGCCAGATGGGCCTCGGCCAAGGCGGGAATCAACGCCACCGCCGCCTCGCGCAGCTGCTGCCCGATGGCGGGATCGGGCTGCTTGTCGAAGCCAGCCGACTCCACGGTACTGCCGAACAGAACCCGACCGTCGCGGCGCGCAAGGGCATAGCGATCCCCCTTGAGCACGACATGTCCGATCAAGCCAGGCGCGGCCTCGAACAACAGCATCTGCCCCTTCACGGGCGCGATCGGCACCGGCGCCCCCAAAGGGGCCACCAGATCAGCGCTCCAGGCACCCGCCGCCACCACGACCGGCCCATCGGTGGACACCCGTCCTTCCCCGGTGTCGAGGGCGATGACCCGCCCGGCCGCCACGCGCAAGCCGTGAACCGTGCAATGTTCGCGGATGGTCACGCCGCGCGCGCGCAAGGCACCGGACAGCGCCTGAAGCAGCCGCGGATTGCGCACCTGGGCCGCCTGCGGCAAGCGCACGAGGGACCCCTCGGTGGGCGTGAGTGCGGGTTCCCACGCCGCCAGCTCACGCGGTGAACCGAACTCGACCGGCTGATTCCAGCGCTGGCTCCAGATCCGGGCAGCCCCTGCATCGCCATCCAGAACGAGCAGGCCGCTCCGCGTCCATTCCGGATCGATACCGGTTCGTTCGGCCAACCCGCTGGCCAGTTCGGGATAAGCGACCGCGGCGCGCCAAGCCAAGGCCTGCACCGCATCGGGATAGCGCCAGGGGTGCAATGGGCAAAGGATTCCACCGCCCGCCCACGAGGCTTCACGCCCCAAGGCCATGCGGTCCAGCAGTCGCACGGCCATCCCGGCCTCGCTCAGCGCCCAGGCCGTGGTCAAGCCCACGATTCCCGACCCGATCACTGTCACCGTTTCCACATCCGCCTCCCGGATCATCCACAGCCCCGCATTTGCCGCTCATCTGCTGTTTTAACCGCTCATCGCGCGGCGACTTCAGCTTGGCGGCTCGACGCCGTCAACCGCAACAGAAGAACGCAAAGACGAGATCCGGGAGATCTGTCCATGAACATGCCGCGCAACCGCGGCCTCAGCCTGATCGAACTCATGATCACCGTGGCCGTGATTGTAACCCTCGCCGTCGTGGGCGGGCCGCCGCTCGCCGACACGCTGCGCAACAACCGTCTCACTGCCCAGAGCAATGCGCTCAACGCCGGGCTCACCCGAGCCCGCGGCGAAGCGGTGGCACGGCGCAGCTGGGTCAGCCTGTGCAGCAGCGTCGACGGCAGTCTTTGCCGCACCAGCGCAGCGGCGCAGTGGGAAGGCGGCTGGATCCTGTTCGCCGACACCAACGGCAATGGCGCCCGCGCGGCGGCAGAACTGCTCCTGGCCAGCCATCCGGCCCTGCCCGGCGGCATGACCCTGCGGACCACCGGATTCACGAATGCGGGCTTCATCCGGTTTGACGCCCGCGGACTGCCGGCCTCGACCGGCACCTTCGTCCTGTGCGACGCGCGTGGCGCCACCCGCGCGCGCACCCTGGGCGTCAATACAATCGGCAAGGTGGTGCGCCCCGTGGATACCAATGCCAACCAGATCCCTCAGGTCCTGAGCGGAGGGGATGCCACATGTCCATGAACCGTTTGCGTCACGCGCCGGCGCGCGGCTTCACCCTGATCGAGGTGCTGATCGCCGTCGTACTGCTCTCCATCGGCCTGCTCGGCGTGGCGGGGATGCAGCTCAGTGGTCTGCGCTATCACCAGGGCGCCTACCTGCGCGCCCAGGCCACAGCCCTGCTGACCGACATGACCGACCGGATGCGCACCAATCCCCAGGGGATCGGTGATGGCCGCTACAGCGCCATCGACATCAACACCACGACCAGCGGCTGGCAATCCGGTCTCCCGGCCGATCCCGACTGTGCCGCGAATGCCTGCACCCCGGCCCAGCAGGCCAATCTGGACATTCGGCAGTGGGGCCTGGCGCTGGGCCAGCTCCCCCGCGCACGCGGCACGGTGACCCGCAATGGGCTGATCTTCAGCCTGGCCATTACCTGGCAGGATCTGGACACCAATACCGAAGCGCCGGCAAATCAGACTGCCGCGCTCAACGTGCTGATCAACGATCCATGAACACGCAGCCTGCCTTCCCCCGACGACGCATGGCCGGCTTCTCCCTGGTGGAGATCATGGTCGCCATTCTCGTGAGCCTGTTCCTGCTTACGGGCGTCCTGCAACTCTATCTGGGCAACCAGCAAACCAGCCGGCTGGGCAGCGGCGTGAGCGAGATCGAACAGACCGGCCGCTTTGCGCTCAATGAACTGAGCGGAAATCTGCGCATGGCGGCCTTTCAGGGCTGCGCCGACGCCAATCGCGTCGCCGCCAACGTGCTCGCCCGGAACGCCCCCACCACCACCCTCGCCACCAGCGCCATCCTGGGTTTCTCGGTCACCACGGGTGGCAGCTGGACCGGCGGCCGTATTCCCATCAACTGGGTCGGCGCCGTTCCCTTGGCCGGCAGCGATGTGCTGCAGATCCAGGGTGGCTCGCGCTCGGTCAGCAACCTCGCCAGCGCCATGAGCAGCGCCTCGGCCAATGTTCCGCTGGCCAGTAATCCCGACAATCTCACGGCGGGGGAAATGGCCATCATCGCCGATTGCACCGCGGCCGACCTGATTCGCATCACGTCGGTCACCGGCGGGCTCACGCTCGTCTATTCCATCGCAGACAATACCCAGACCACGCTCAGCAAGGCCTACACCAACACCACCGGCTTGAATGCGGCTCAGGCAATGCGGTTCAACAGCTGGGTCTATTTCGTGCGCGACAGCGGACGCGATGCCGCCGACGGCAGTGCCATCTTCTCGCTCTACCGACTCGACACCAGCCGCCAGAATCAGGCAGCCCAGGAGCTTGTGGAAGGCGTGGAACGGCTGCGCGTGCTGTATGGCGAACGCAGCGGCACCGATGCCATCCGCTACCGCGCGGCAGCGAACGTCACCGACTGGAGCCAGGTGGTCGCCGTCCGTGTCGCGCTGCTCGCCGCCTCGCGCGATCCGGTGCTCGAAGCCGCCGATACCGCCACGTACACCCTGCTCGATCAGAGCGTCGCCAAGGCCGGCACCTCCGGTGCCACCCTCACCTATCCGAACGACCAGCGGCTGCGGCGCGTGTTCACCGCGTCTGCCAACGTGCGCAACCGCCGCGACCTGTAGGGAGACCCCCATGACCACGACATCCACCTCGTCGATCCCCCACGGCCAGCGCGGCATGGTGCTCGTGGTCGCGCTCATCATGCTCGCCGTCATCACGCTGCTCGCGACCATGACCCTGGGAACCGCCACGACCGAACAGCGGATCGCCGCCACCGCCCAGTTCCAGACCATGAGCTTTCAGGGCGCCGAAAGTGCCATCGAGGGCGCCATGAGCGATGTGGGTCATCTTTCCGCTGCGCTGGCCAGTACCACACCGGTCAGCCGCACTCAGGCATTGGGCACCATTCCCGTCACCGCAAGCGCCAGCACCACCTATCTCGGCGATGCCTCGAACATTGCCGGCTATTCACTCGGTGCGCAAAGCCAGTTCGCCGCGTATCACTTTCTGATTCAAGGCACCGGCACCACCGGGAGCAGCGGTGTCAATCTCTCCGCCGTCACCGCCCAGGGCGTTTTTCGCATCGCCCCGGCGGCAGCGAGCAACAACTGAAACCGGAGGATCGGCCATGCATCTGCTCACCCTGGCTCCCCCTCGCTCGCGCTTCCCATGGCTGCGCAAACTCCTGGCGGCCCTGATCGCGATCGGCCTGTGGCTCGCCGCGCCCGTCCATGCGGACATCAGGGGCCCGATGGTGTTTCTGGAAGACGCGGTCGAAGCCAACCGGATCGAGATTCGGGTCGATGACAGCGGACGCGGCGATCTAACCGCCTTCCCGCCGCCCTGCGAGGGTCGAGGCTGCGCGCCGCGCACCTTCCGCGTCGATGGTCCGGTGGTGATCATCGTCAACGGCCGTCCCCGGCCCCGCATGCCGCTGCGCGCCCTGGATGGGCAGGCCGCCACTGTGATCTTCGACATCAAAAGCGAACGCGTGCTCCGCCTCGTGAAATAGCGCCGCCCGGTGCGGGAGAGTCTTCTCATGACAACCGACAAAAACAAACTCGCCAAACGCCTCACGGCCTTTCTGGGCGCCGGGCTGGCGGCGTTGCTCATCCATGCTCCGCTGGCGCTCGCCGACGACACCGAAGTCTATGTCACCACCAGTACCGAAGGCACCCAGCCCAATATCCTGTTCATCGTCGATACCTCCGGCAGCATGGGGACGACGGTCACCATCCCGGCGGTCTATGATCCGGCGACCACCTACAGCGGCAGCTGTTCCACCAGCCGCATCTACTGGACAACCGGCAGCACGCCGCCGTCGTGCTCCACCGACCAGTGGATCCCCACCAGCCAGAACTACTGCAAGGCCTCCCTCGCGCCGCTGGCAAGCGGCGGCCGCTTCTTCGACCATGCGGCGATATGGCGCAAGGACTGGGGCTTTTTCGGCGAGCGCGGCTGGACCTCGGCGCGCTGGCAGAGCCTGGAAGGCGGCGCCTACAGTCATCCTTTGGAATGCGAGGATGATTCGGGCAATCACGGCAGCGCCGATGGGGTGTGGTATGCCGACAAGGATGCGCGCAACAGCGATCCCAAGTGGAGCTCGAACGCCTCGAAGAAGTACAGCTATTCGACACCCTATAACTTCTGGTCGGCCAACTACCTGAACTGGTGGGCGTCCACGAACGGCAGCGGCACCATGACCGTGACTCGGCTGTGGATCGTGCAGGACGTCGCCAGGAAGCTGGTCGACCGGCTCAACGGTGTGAACATCGGGCTGATGCGCTTTGACGGCCATAGCAGCGGCGGCTACCAGGGCGGCCCGGTCACCCTGCCCATCGCGGATATCCGGGAAACCCGCGACCTGTTCAAGACCACCATCAGCGGCTACACCGCCTCGGGCAATACCCCGCTGGAGGAAACCTACTGGGAGGCCTATCTCTACTTCACCGGCCAGGCGGTGAAGTATGGCCTCACCTCCAGTCCGCCCAGCGTCGCTGCATCCAAGAACCCCAGCGACACCAGCAAATACAAGTCGCCCATCGCCGAGGCCTGCCAGAAGAACTACATCGTCTACCTGACCGACGGGGAACCGACGGAAGATACCGATGCCCATTCGCTGATCTACAACCTGCTCGGTGCCCGCCCCAAAGGCAACTGCAGCGCCTCGTCCAGCACCAACGGCATCTGCATCGACGAACTGGCCGGCTATATGCACGACTACCTCGATGCCTCGACGCTGCCCGGCATCCAGAACATCACCACCTATACGGTGGGCTTCTTCAGCGATCAGAGTCTGCTCGACGACATGGCGGTCAAGGGCGGTGGCAAATACTACACGGTGAGCGACTACGCGGGCCTGGAAGCCTCCCTGAGTGAAATCTTCATCGAGATCCTGCTGCGCGAAGGCCTCTTCACGGCGCCAGCCGTGTCCGTGAACGCCTTCAATCGCCTGAATCATCGTGACGAGATCTATTTCGCGCTGTTTGCCCCCCAGGACCGGGTGAGCTGGCCCGGGAACATCAAGCGCTACCGCTACAATGCGAGCTTTGACAACGGTACGGGCAACCCACCGGGGGCCATCGTCGACGTCAATGGCTTCTCGGCCATCGATCCCTCCAGCGGCAGCTTCCGTTCCGGGGCCAAGAGCTGGTGGAGCACGGTGCTCGACGGTGATGAGGTGGCCAAGGGCGGCGCCGCCAATCAACAGAGCCTGACCAATCGCAAGGTCTACACCTACACCGGCAGCGGCGCCCCGAGCAACGTCGATCTCACGACGACGGCCAACCGCCTGCACGAAGACAACCTCGCGGTGCTCACGCCGCTGCTGGCCATCCAGAACGGCAATATTGCAGCCACCGACCTGATCCAGTGGGCACGCGGCGTGGATCTGCTGGACCGGGACAACGACGGCATCACCAACGAGCCGCGCAAACAGATGGGGGATCCGTTGCATACCCGCCCCATTCTGATCACCTATGGCGGCACTGAAACCAGTCCGGACATCACCATCTATGGGACCACCAACGACGGCTTTCTCTACGCCATCAACCCGAGCGATGGCACCGAGCGCTTCGCGTTCATGCCCAAGGAGCTCCTGAGCAACATCGAGGAACTCTATGTCAATGAAGCCGGGACCAATCACATCTACGGACTGGACGGCCCGCTCGTCCAGCGGGTCAAGAACACCGGAGCCACGGCGCTGCAGACCAGCGAAGGCGACTTCGCCTGGCTGTATGTCGGCATGCGCCGCGGTGGTAAGAATTACTACGCGCTCGATGTCACGAACCGCGACACGCCGCGACTCAAATGGATGATCAAGGGCGGGACGAGCGGCAGCTTCGCAGAAATGGGCCAGAGCTGGTCGGCACCCGCCATCGGCCGCATGAACATCGGCGGCACGGTCAAGAACGTCATGATCTTCGCGGGCGGCTACGACCCCGCCCATGACACCAAGACCACACGCAGCAACGACGGCCAGGGGCGCGCCGTCTATATCGCCGACGCCGACACCGGCGCGCTGCTGTGGTCCGGCGGTACGGCCGATACCAGCCCCGAAACCTTCACCAAGACCTTTACCGACATGCGCTACGCCATCGCCTCGGATGTCAATGCGCTGGACATGAACGGCGATGGCCTCTTTGACCAGATCTACGTCGGTGATCTGGGCGGTCAGCTCTGGCGCTTCGATGTCACGAATGGGCAGAGCGGCTCGAACCTGGTGGCCGGCGGGGTGATCTTCGACGCCAATGGGGGCAACGCCGCCGGCAATCGCCGCTTCCATTACGCGCCCAGCATCGCTCTGGCCCGGCAGAATGGTGTCAATTATCTCGCGCTGGCGATCGGGACCGGGTGGCGGGAGCATCCGCTCGATACCGTGGTGGATGATCGCTTCTATGTGATCAAACAGGCCGCGGCCTTCGGGCCGCCTGCGGGCGGGAGCTACACCAAGCTCACGGAGGCAAGTCTCTCGGATGTGACCGCCAATCTGATCCAGCAGGGCACTGCAGCGGAGCAGACCGCCGCCGCGGCGAATCTCGCAGCGAAGCAGGGCTGGTTTATCCAGCTCGAAGAAGATGGCGAAAAAGCCCTGGCTCAGGCCGAAGTGTTCAACGAACAGATCGTCTTCTCCACCTTCACCCCGGCCGTGAGCACCACCACCTGCGGTGGCGCGGTGGGCGCGGGCAGCTCCTATCTGGTCGACCTGTACGACGGCCGCGCCGTCAAGAACCTCGATGCCACGGTCGATGATCCGGATCGGGACAAAGCCTGCAGCGAGGACAGCGTGAATTGCGTCAAGGCCGATCGCAAGCGCGGACTGAAGCGCGGCGGCATCCCGCCCGGCGCCGTCATCCTGTTCCCGGCCGGCGCCGATCCGGTGATCCTGATCGGTCCCGAGACGCCGTTCACGGCCGACTTCGGCCAGCTCACCCAACGCACCTTCTGGCGCGATGTGCCCAACTGACCTCACGGGAGACGGATCCATGACCGGCCAGTCCACCACCCCCACCGGCGTCAGCCGGGCGGGGGGTTTCACCCTCATCGAGCTATTGATCGCCGTGGTCGTGGTCACCTTGCTGCTGGCCATTGCGATTCCCAGCTATCGGGAGCAGACCCGCAAGGGCTACCGCAGCCTTGCGACCACCGCGCTCATGGACCGCGCGGCGCGGCTGGAGCGCTGCGCCGCGCTCGATCCGGTGAACGGCTTTCTCGCCGCCAATACAGCCTGCCCCACCTTTCCCAGCAGTGTGGTCGATGAAGGGGGCAGCGCGCTTTGGACGATCGCCATCTCCAATCGAGCCGCCATCACCTACACCTTGCAGGCCACCCCGGTAGGCGGCAGCCCGGCGGCCGGTGACACGACCTGCGCCACGATCCAGATCACCCACACCGGCGCCCGCACGGCGACCAACAGCGGCGGTGGCAACAGCACGACGCAGTGCTGGTAAGGACTTTGGGGATGCACGGAAACGGCCACGCACGGCGGATCAGGTCTTGGCGCGCCGAGCAGGGCCTGTCGCTGGTCGAATTGCTCATCGCCGCGGCAATGCTGAGCCTCTTGATGGCGTTGGCCGGACCCGCGCTGGCCGAGTGGCTGGGCAATCAGCGCTTGATTGCGCTCAACAATGCGCTGGCCGGTGATCTGCAGCGCGCCCGGGGGGAAGCCGCGCGGATGCGCCGCCCGGTGGTGCTGTGCACGCGCGGGGCCGATCTATCCTGCAGCGGCCAGACGGCCTGGGAAACCGGGTGGCTGGTCTTCGAGGATCGCAACGGAGACCGTGACTGTACCGATGCAGACAATGACGCGCGCTGCGATCTGGACGACGGGCGACTGCTGCGTGTGCAACCTGCCCTGCCCACCGGCGTGACGCTGCGCAAGACCGGCACACCGGCCGACCGGATGCGTTTTACCGTCACCGGCAGCGCCGCGTTCTTCAATCACCGCTATACGTTTTGCGATCATCGCGGCGAGTCGGTGGCGCGCGGACTGATTCTCGCCAATACCGGACGCATCCGTCTGGCTGGATCGACCGACACGCTGACCTGCCCCTAGCGCTGGCATCAAGCGCACGGTGTCGTTCCGTGCGATGGGCTCAAGACAATCGGATCGAATATCAGGCGACCGAAACGCCGCGCAACGCGCGCGGCAACGCAAACACCATGGTCTCGACCGGCCCGGGCAGCTCGCGCACCGTCCCGCCCGCCGCGCGCAACTGATCGATGACCGCCCGTACCAGGGTTTCGGGCGCGGATGCCCCCGCCGTCAACCCGATCCTGGCGATACCCGCGAGCCATTCGGGGCGGATATCCTCGGGACCGTCGATGAGATAGGCCGGCCGGCCACACTGTTCGGCCAGTTCGCGCAGCCGATTGGAATTGGAGCTCGTCACCGATCCCACCACCAGCACCAGATCGACTTCGCGGGCAAGATCGCGCACGGCGTCCTGGCGGTTCTGGGTGGCGTAACAGATGTCGTCCCGGCGCGGTGCGGCCAATGCGGGAAAGCGCGCCATCAGCGCCTCGATCACGGCGCGGGTGTCATCCACCGAC
Organism: Candidatus Macondimonas diazotrophica; assembly: GCF_004684205.1. Lineage (NCBI taxonomy): Bacteria > Pseudomonadati > Pseudomonadota > Gammaproteobacteria > Chromatiales > Ectothiorhodospiraceae > Candidatus Macondimonas > Candidatus Macondimonas diazotrophica. Next base: position 136,411 of record NZ_SRIO01000004.1, on the reverse strand, counting down.
AGTGTGGTCTGGGTGACATAGGCCACGCGCTCGGGATCACGCACCCGGAGCGCCGCCACATCGGCCGCCGTCTCGACCAGATGGATCTTGCCGCCATGCGCGGGATCGAAACGGCCCAGCGTGCCTTCCACTTCCGGGTGCCCTGCATGGCCGATCAGGATCACATCGAAACCCTTGCGAGCGAGTGCCGCGACTTCCACGTGCACCTTGGTCACCAGCGGACAGGTAGCGTCGAAAACCTGCAGACCGCGGTTGCGGGCTTCATCGACCACGGCCCGGCTCACGCCATGGGCGGAAAAGATGACGGTCGCCCCGTCGGGTACTTCGCTGAGCTCATCGACGAACACCGCGCCGCGGGCGCGCAGCCGTTCGATCACGAAGCGGTTGTGCACCACTTCATGACGCACATAGATGGGCGCACCGAATGCATCGAGCGCCCGTTCGACGATATCGATGGCCCGCTCGACGCCGGCACAGAAGCCGCGCGGATTGGCCAGAATGATTTCCATAGTGCCCTCCCGGCGCCCGCGCCCGCCCCGCCTCTGCGATTCGGTTTCCGCGACGCCACGCCTGATCGATTCCCATCATGCCACGAGCCGGACACGAACCGCATGCCGAGTGCATCGGCCGATGGGCATCGTGCGCCCGAATATCCGCCCCGCAGCAACTAGACGAGCCGCGACGCCGCCCAGGCAACGCCCAGCACCACTGCTGCGCCAATCGCCAGGATGACATAGGCGCCCCGCACCATCCCGCGGATGTCGCGCTTGATGGCGTCCCGATCATTGACCCGGGGAAAGGGTTGCTCCGGCACAGGCATACCCAGAAATGCGCATAGCGGCGCCCAGCCGTCGGCCACGTTGAAGAGCAGTAGCCGATCGGCGGGGACTTCCGCCTTCACCGCCGCAATATGGCGGTGATACTCGGCGATCGCCGCCGAGCGATCGGGCATCCTCCCCTTGTGGAAACGCTGCCAGATGAGGGTGCGCGCCATCGGGCCGAACTTGCGTGCGAACGGCGTCATGGCTTCGAGCACCCGCCATTGCCACAGCCGTTCGGTGAAGTAGATGGTCTCCATGACGCTGTCATACCAGGCCTCGGCCCCGCCTGGATGCACCGTAAGCAACACCTTGGCGTCGGGATAGGCGTCCATCAACTCTCGCCACACGCAGGCCGCGGGATTATCGATCGCCGCCCGATACCCCGCGAACACTTGCGCCCAGTCGTGCGCCGTCCCCGGCGGCGACTTGGCCACTCGGCACCAGAAATCGACGTGGTGGGCGTTGTCGGGATTCCCGATCACCTCGCGCATGTGATAGCAGCGCAGGCCGAGGATGTTCAGGGCTTCCTTGGTGGAATCGGTCCCGGTGCGTCCATACCCCGCGCCGATCAGTTCCAGCGCCATGCATCCCCCTGTGTCCGACGAGCGTGCTTCATGCGCAGCAGGGATCATGCCCAATCACGCCACGCACGGCCATGGGCGCGGGATACCCCGCCATTTCAGACGCATGTCCGGCCGGGAACGCGGCATGGATGCGACACCCTGCCCCGCCCGGCGGAGGGGGCCTTCAGCTCGCGGCGCGGCGCCGATAGAGCGGCAAAGGTTCGTCTGCCCCGGGCTGATAGTGCACCGAGAAGGTCCGCAGCGCCGCAAGCGCGGCCGGCACGTCCTGATCGGCCCGCAAGGCCAGCACATCGAAGCCCGAGCGCTTCAGGAAGTGCGCCTGATCGATAAGCACCGCGCCCACCGCGCGGAGCTCGCCCCGGTATGCATAGCGCCCGCGGAGCAGACGCGCGGCGCTGTAGGGCCGACCTTCCCCTGGACCGGGAAAGTGCAGGGCAATACAGGCGAGATGCGGCAGATCGGCGGCGAGCGCGTCCACTGGCTCATCCGGCCCCAGCACCACGCCGACCGGCGCGGCGCGGGCCAGCAGCACCTCGCGGTCGGCCTGCCAGCGCGCATGGCTGACCAGCACCGGCCCTTCCGGCAATGCAGCGTCATCGGCAACCTGAATCCAGGCATCGTCCTCCAGCACGCGGCCCTCAACGTGCAACACGGTGCCGCTCATGCCGCCACCTCCAGCTCGGCGTAGACCCGTTCGCGGAATGGCTCGATACCCACGCGGCGACAGGTGTCGAGAAAGCGCTCACCTTCCTCGCGCAGGTCCAGATAGACCGCGAGCAGCCGGCCGATGACCTCGGCGACCTGCTCCTTGGGGACCGACGGGCCCAGCACTTTGCCGAGCGACGCACTGTTCTCGGAGCTGCCGCCGATCTGGATCTGGTACCACTCCTCGCCTTTCTTGTCGACGCCGAGGATGCCGATGTGGCCGACATGGTGATGTCCGCAGGCGTTCATGCAGCCCGACATGTTGAGCCGCAACTCGCCGAGGTCATAGAGGTAATCCAGATCCTCGAAACGCGACTGGATCTGATGCGCCACGTCGATCGAACCGGCGTTCGCCAGCGCGCAGAAATCGAGCCCCGGGCAGGCAATCATGTCCGTAAGCGTCCCGACGTTCGGATGCGCCAGATCGTGCGCGCTCAGCGTCTGCCACAGCGCCGGCAGATCGGCGAGGCGCACGTCGGCGAGCAGCAGGTTCTGGTGATGGGTCACGCGCAGTTCGCCGAAGCTGTAGCGCTCGGCAAGATCCGCGATGAGAATCATTTCCTCGGCCGTCGCATCGCCCGGCGCGCGGCCCGGCGATTTGAGGCTGATGTGCACAGCGCGGTAGCCCGGGATCTTGTGCGGCACCGTGTTGCGGGCATACCAGCGGGCGAAGGCCGGATCGGACTCGAGGGCCGGATCGAGGCGATCGGCTGCGGCTTCGGCCGCATAGGGCGGCGCCTCGAAATGGGCCGCGATGCGGGCGACTTCCTCGGGCGGCAGGCGCAAGGCGTCGCTGTCGCGGCGTGCCCATTCGGCCTCTACGGCCTCGGCGAAGGCCTCGCGCCCCCAGGACTTGACCAGGATCTTGATGCGCGCCTTGTGGATATTGTCGCGCCGGCCATGCTGGTTATAGACCCGCAGGATGGCTTCGAGATAGGTGAGCAAGTCGGCCTCGGGCAGGAATTCGCGAATCACCTCGCCGATCATCGGCGCCCGGCCCAGCCCACCGCCGACGTAGACCCGAAAACCTCGTTCACCAGCTGCGTTCTCGACGATCTGAAGCCCGATGTCGTGAATCTGCGCCGCCGTCCGGTCGCGCTGTGCGCCGGTCACCGCGATCTTGAACTTGCGCGGCAGATAGGAGAACTCGGGATGGAAGGTCGACCACTGGCGGATGATCTCGCAGTACGGACGTGGATCGACCAGCTCATCGGGAGAGATGCCGGCCAGCTGATCGGAGGTCACGTTGCGGATGCAGTTCCCGCTGGTCTGGATCGCATGCATCTGGACGCTGGCCAGATCGGCCAGGATGTCGGGTACGCGCTCCAGCGCCGGCCAGTTGTACTGGATGTTCTGGCGCGTGGTGAAATGCCCATAGTCGCGATCGTAGCTGCGCGCGATATGGGCCAGCATGCGCAACTGGCGCGCACCGAGCAGGCCGTAGGGAATGGCGACGCGCAGCATGGGCGCATGGCGCTGAATATAGAGGCCGTTGCGCAGCCGCAGCGGGCGGAACTCTTCCTCGCTGAGCTGCCCGGCGAGAAAACGGCGGGTCTGGTCGCGAAACTGCGTGACGCGTTCATCGACCAGGGTCTGATCATGGGTATCGTAACGGTACATGGCTGCGATTCCTGCCTTGCCATTGCGCGCCGGCGGCCACCGGCGATGGAATCGCTAGTTTAAAGGACATTTCATATGCATAAAAAGGAATTGATCTCTATATCAAAATAGACAAATCAATATATAGGCAGATCGCCGACCGCTTGATTCAGATACGCGTTGCGCTCTTCATGCGTCGCCAGCTGGGCGCAGCGATCCACCAGATTGCGGTTCAGGTGAGGCGCGAACATCTGCATGAAGTCGTACATGTACTGACGCAGGATCAGGCCGCGCTTGAATCCGATCCGGGTCGTGCTGGGCCGGAACAGATGGCGGGCATCAAGCGCGACCAGATCGACGTCAGTCTTGGGGTCGTAGGCCATGCGGGCCACAATGCCCACGCCCAGACCCAGCCGCACATAGGTCTTGATCACGTCCGCATCCACCGCCGTGAGCACCACCTGGGGCTGCAGACCCGCATCCGCAAAGGCCCGGTCCAGCAAGGAGCGGCCGGTGAATCCGAAGACGTAGGTGACCAGCGGATAACGGGCGATGGCGTCCAGGGTAAGCGGATCTTCGCGGGTCAGCGGATGATCTGGTGGGGTCAGCACGCATCGGTTCCAGTGATAGCACGGCATCATCACCAGTTCCTCGAAGTGCTCCATGGCTTCGGTGGCGATGGCGAAGTCGACCTCGCCCTTGGCGGCAGCCTCGGCAATCTGCAACGGGGTGCCCTGATGAATATGCAAGGCGACGTCGGGATAGCGCTGGCGAAACTGTGGGATCACGGCGGGGAGCGCATAGCGAGCCTGGGTGTGGGTGGTGGCCAGGCGCAGGCTGCCCCGGGCCGGATCACGATACTCCCGCGCGATACGCTCGATATTCTCCACATCCTGCAGAATGTCCCCGGCAATGGCGAGAATCGCCGTGCCCGCCGGCGTCAGGCGCGTGAGATGCTTGCCGTTGCGCTCGAAGATCAAGACCCCGAGTTCGTCTTCCAGCAAGCGGATCTGTTTGCTGACACCGGGCTGCGAGGTGAACAGGGCTTCGGCCGCAGCCGTTACATTGAGGCCCCGGTTGGCCACTTCCCGGATATAGTGCAACTGTCGCAGTTTCACGCTCAACACTCGCCGTTATGCAGAAGATCACCTCATAAGGTAGTATAAAAGATCGGTTTGTTCTATCCGAGAGTGGCAGACATGGGGTTCTATCCGGTCTTTCTGAAACTGGACGCCGAGCCTTGCACTGTTGTGGGCGGCGGTGCGGTGGCTGCCCGCAAGGTCGACGGCCTCCTCAAGGCAGGCGCCTGCGTGACGGTCATCGCTCCCCAGCTAAACCCGACCCTCCTCGCGCTCGAGGCACAAGGCCGCATTCGCTGGGCGGTAGGCGACTACTCCGGACAACGCCTGGGCACGCCCAGCCTGGTCATCGCCGCGACGGATGACGAAGCGGTCAACCGCACCGTCCACGACGATTGCCGAGCCCGCAACATCCCGGTGAACGTCGCCGATGCGCCGCATCTATGTACCTTCATCCTGCCCGCGGTCGTAGATCGCTCCCCGGTCCAGATTGCCATCTCCAGCGCCGGTACCTCACCCATTCTCGCCCGCCGCATCAAGGCGCACCTCGAGGCTTGGCTACCCGCTCGCTACGGCGCCTTGGGGCGGTTTGCAGAGCGCTGGCGGGCACAGGTGCGCGAACGGGTGACCGATCCCGCCGACCGACGGCGCTGGTGGGAAGACACGCTCGATAGCCCCATCGCCGAGCGCGTTCTGGACGGTCGGGAAACAGAGGCTGATGCCTTGATGGATGCGGCGCTCTCTGGCGAGCAACCACACCGCGGTGAGGTCTACCTGGTCGGCGCCGGCCCGGGTGATCCAGACCTTTTGACCTTCCGCGCCCTGCGGCTGATGCAACAGGCTGACGTCGTGCTCTACGACCGGCTGGTGACGCCGGAAATCCTCGAGCTGGTACGCAAGGAAGCCGAGCGCATCTACGTCGGTAAGGCGCGCAGCCATCACGTCGTCCCGCAGGCCCAGATCAACGCGCAGCTGGTCGCCCTGGCTCGAGAAGGCAAGCGCGTGCTGCGACTCAAAGGCGGCGACCCATTCATTTTCGGCCGGGGCGGCGAGGAGATCGATCAGCTCGCGGCCCAGGGCATCCCGTTCCAGGTCGTACCGGGCATTACCGCTGCCGCCGGATGCGCATCCTATGCCGGCATTCCCCTGACGCATCGCGACCATGCGCACAGCTGCGTCTTCTTGACCGGCCATCCAAAAGACGCCGCGCTCGGCGTGGATTGGAACACGCTGACCCAACCGATGCAGACGCTGGCGATTTATATGGGTTTGCAGGGACTGGAATCAATCTGTGCGTCACTGATCGCGCACGGGCTCCCGCCGCATCATCCCGCAGCGGTGATCCAGCAGGGCAGCACCCCGGCGCAACGGGTCGTGGTGAGCGACCTGGCGCATCTGGCCGAGGCGGTGCGCGCCGCCGCCCTCAAGGCGCCCACGCTGGTCATCGTCGGCGAAGTGGTCCGATTGCGCGAAAAACTGCGCTGGTACGGGCTGGAGAACCAGTCGGAAAATGCCTTCACCGCGCCCGGAACCCGTGCATGAAAAAGGCTTCCCGGGCCGCGGCCCGGGAAGCCTCCAGTTGAAGCCAGTGAGGCCTAGTCGTCGCTACCCGCAAAGCCCAGCAGTTGCAGCAGGCTCAGGAACAGGTTGTAGATGGCGACGTACAGGGTCACCGTGGCCATGATGTAATTGGTCTCATGCCCGTGTACCAGATTGCTGGTTTCATACAGAATGAGCCCCGACATCAGCAGGACGAACATCGCCGAGACGCCCAGTGACAATGCGGGAAGCTGGAAAAAGATCGCACCCAGGCCCGCCAGGAACGCGACCAGGATGCCCGCCGTCAGAAAGCCGCCCATGAAGCTGAAGTCGCGCCGCGAGCTGAGCGCATAGCCCGACAGGCCCAGGAATACGGCGCCCGTGCCGCCCATGGCCATCATGACGACCTGGCTGCCATTCGGAAGCATGGTCAGATACGCCTGCAGGATCGGGCCCAGGGTCAGCCCCATAAAACCCGTGAGACCGAAGACGGCGGCCAGCCCCCACGCGCTGTTGCGCAAGCGGGTCACCAGAAAGAGCAGCCCGAAATAGCCAACCAGGGTAATCAGCACGCCGGGATGCGGCAGGTTGAGCATCATCGATAGCCCAGCCGTTCCCGCGCTGAACAACAGCGTCATGGCGAGCAGGGTATAGGTGTTACGAATCAGCTTGTTATCAGCGACACGAACCGAAGTGTCGTGGACAACATGGGGTCGAGGCGTGGACATGGATTGCATCCCTCGTCGATGAAAGCAAATGGAAACCGTCTTCAGTCTAAAAGACTCAAGACCAATAGAGAAGTTCCTGTCAAGGTAGCGGTCAACCAGAGCATTTCAGTATCCTTGGCGCTGCCTGAGTTTCGCGCTCACGGTGGGTTGGCAGAGCGGTTGAATGCACTGGTCTTGAAAACCAGCAAGGGCGCAAGTCCTTCCAGGGTTCGAATCCCTGACCCACCGCCAACACGGTCCCATCCCGATGATCCGTGGAGCGCTCATCCATCGTCTGACTCAACCTTCGGATGGTCCATGGAGCCACAGCCGCTACCTCAAGGCATTACCGCCCCGCCAAATGGGGATCCCGCGGGACATTTCGCGGCCCTGGATCTGGGTTCGAACAGCTTTCACCTCATTCTCGCCCGCCGTCTGGGCCAACATATCCAGGTCATCGACCGGCTGCGGGAAATGGTGCGTCTCGGAACCGGGCTACGGGCCGACGGAACCATCACGCCCGAGGCCCAGCAGCGGGCGCTGGAGACACTGCGCCGATTCGGCGACCGCCTGCGTGACATCCCGCCGCAGCACATCCGCGCCGTCGGCACCTACACGTTGCGCCGCGGTTTCCGTGCCGTCGACTTCCTCGAACAGGCCGGGCAGGTGCTCGGCCATCCGATCGAAGTCATTTCTGGTCAGGAAGAGGCGCGCCTGATCTACCGGGGAGTGAGCTTCACCCTGGGCCCCCCGGCGAACCGGCGACTGGTCTTCGACATCGGCGGGGGCAGCAGCGAAATCGTACTGGGAGACGGCATTCACCCCATCTGCATGGAAAGCCTGCATATGGGCTGCATCACCTACAGCCAGCGATTCTTCCGCGACGGGCGCATCACGGCCAAGCGCTGGCAGGCAGCCGAAACCGCCGCACGCCTCGAGTTCCAGCCGGTCGCCGCGAACTTCCGCGCTGCCGGGTGGCATGAAGCCATCGGCACCTCCGGCTCGATCCGAGCGGTCGCGGCGATGGTGCAGACGCTGCGCAACACACCGGACATCGATGCGGCCGGCCTTGCGGATCTACGCGATCGCCTGATCCGCGCGGGTCGAGTGGACCGGCTCAACCTGCCGGATCTGGCGGCGGAACGTCAGCAGGTGTTTGCCGGCGGCGCCGTCATTCTGAGCGCGGCGTTCGCGGCGCTGGGAATCGAGCGCATGCTTCCCTGCGACGGCGCCTTGCGCGAAGGCCTGCTTGACGAACTGGCCGCGGGACGCCGGGGACGCCAGGATGTCTGCAACCATACGGCCGAGGCTCTCTCGCAGCTCTACCATGCCGACCGCGGCCAGGCCAGCCGTGTCTGCACCACCGCGCTGGGCTTCCTGGACCAACTGCGTGAACAATGGGCGCTCGGGCAAACCCCAGACATCGACGCCTTGCGCTGGGCTGCCATGCTGCATGAAATCGGTCTGGCGATATCCCACAGCGGTTATCACAAGCATGGCCATTATCTATTGGCCAACGGCGATCTGGCCGGCTTTTCCCGCAACACACAGACGCTGGTCAGCCTGCTGGTCCGCTTTCATCGGCGCAAGATCATCCGCCGCGAATTCAATGTTCTGCCCCCCGAGCAGCGGCTGACGGCGCTGCGTCTGACCATCGTGTTGCGGCTCGCGGTGCTGCTCCATCGCGCCCGCGGTTCCGAGCCCGCCCCGCCGATCCAGCTGACTGCCACGACCGATGGCCTGCACATGGACTTTCCCAAGAAAGGCCTGACGCTGCGCCCACTCATGCACGCTGATCTGCTGGAAGAACAAGCCCTGCTGGAGCGAGCCGGATTCGCGCTTTCGTTTGGCGAAACCGACTAGACGCCCGGGTTCCCCTCAACCGATTCCGATCGTGCCCTCGCTGGCCAGGGCTTTGAGCAAAGCCCCCTGGGCGCTGAACGGCGCCTCATCACCGACATCGGCGCGGATGTAAGTTCCATCGTCCTGCAATAGCCAACTTTGCATGTTGTCCCGCAGGTAATAGTCCAATGCCTCTTCGATCACGCGCTGGCGCAACGCCGGATCCAGCACCGGGAAGGCGACTTCGATACGCCGATGCAGATTGCGCTCCATCAGATCGGCGCTGGCGCAATACACCTCAGGTTTCCCGCCGTTCTCGAAGTAATAGACGCGCGGATGCTCCAGAAAACGACCCACAATGGAGCGCACACGGATCGTTTCGGACACGCCCGGCACCCCAGGACGCAGGCAGCACATGCCGCGCACGATCAGATCGATCGGTACGCCCGCCTGGGAGGCTTCGTAGAGCGCCTGAATCACTTCGCGATCCGTCACGCCGTTGACCTTGAAACGAATCGCCGCCGGGCGCCCGGCGCGGTGATGATCGATCTCGCGGTGGATGCGCTCGAGCAGCCCGGAAACCAGCGAGAATGGCGATTGCAACAGCCGTTGCAAGCGCGGGACGCGGCCCAGGCTGGTCAGCTGCAGGAAGACGTGATTGACGTCCTCGGCGATCTTGGGATTGCAGGTCAACAGGCCGAAGTCCGTGTACTGCCTTGCCGTACGGGCATGGTAGTTCCCCGTACCCAAGTGCATATAGTGGCGCAGCTGCCGCCCTTCCCGGCGCACGACCCAAGTGAGCTTGGCGTGGGTCTTGTAGCCCACCACACCGTACACCACATGCGCGCCCGCCTCCTGCAGACGGGTCGCCAGACTGATGTTGGCCTCCTCGTCGAAGCGTGCACGCAGCTCGACCACCACCGTCACTTCCTTGCCTCGAATGGCCGCCTGACGCAGCAGGTCGACGATGGCCGAATCGGCACCGGTTCGGTACAAGGTCATGCGGATCGCCAGCACCTGGGGATCCTGGCTTGCCTGACGCAGAAACTCGACCACCGGCATGAAGGACTGAAACGGCTGGTGCAGCAGCACATCGCCCTTGCGGATCACTTCGAACAGATTGCCCATGGCACTGCCCGAAGCCCCGACGAGTTCGCGCGGCAATCCCGGCGTGAACGGGGGATATTTCAGCTCAGGTCGTTCCACCTGATCGATCATGGCCATCAGGCGGCTCAGATTGACCGGCCCATCCACCGAATAGACATCCGAGTGTTCCAGTTCGAATTGCTTGAGCAGCAACTCGACCATTTCCGTCGGGCACTCCCGTGCCACCTCCAGCCGTACTTCATCGCCATAGCGGCGTGAAGAGAGCTCGCCCTCCATGGCCCGCAGCAGGTCGTCGACCTCTTCCTCGTCCACGAACATCTCGCTGTTGCGCGTCAGCCGGAATGGATAGAAACCCTTCACCTGCATGCCGGGAAAGAGGTCCTCGGCGTGGGTACGGATAATCTCGGAGAGCAGGACGAAACAATGCCCTTTGGGCGCCACCTCCTGCGGCATCGCAATCACACGCGGCAAGATCCGCGGCGCCTGCAGCACCGCCAGCGCGCTGTTGCGACCGAAGGCATCCTTGCCTTCCAGCGAAAGAATGAAATTGAGGCTCTTGTTCAGAATCCGGGGAAACGGGTGGGCTGGATCCAGGCCGATAGGGCTGAGCAGCGGCGAAACCTCTTCCTCGAAATGGCGCCGCACCCACGCGCGTTGTGCCTTGGTCCAGCGCTTCGGAGCAATCAAGTGAATCTGCTCATGGGCCAGGGCGGGCAGCAATTCCTCGTTCAGGACCCGGTATTGCTCCACGACCAGTTCATGCGCCCTGGCCGTGATCAGCCGGAGCGTTTCAGCGGGGGAGCGGTTGTCGACATCGACCTGCCAGGCACCGTACGCCTGCAGTTCCTTGAGACCCGCCACGCGGGTTTCGAAGAATTCGTCGAGGTTGGAGCTGGTGATGCACAGAAACTTGAGCCGCTCCAGCAGGGGCACGCCGGGATCGCGCGCTTGCGCCAGGACCCGCTCGTTGAATGCGAGCAGGCTGATATGGCGATTGAGATACAGGTCCGCCCGGGTCAGATCGGTCGGCTCGGATGGCGCTTCAGCTTCCTCGACGGAGGTAACGGGCTCGATCGTTGACATTGCGAATCCATTGTGAAGTAAAAGAAAGTAATCAACCGACCTTAACACACGCAGGCGACGGCTTTGCAATCACGGCCTCGCCGATATCGTGGCACCGAATCGCAACCGGAACGGCATGCGATTTGCGCCGATAACCCAGGCCAAAAGGGTGCCCACCGACCGGCGGCCTCACGCCCAGGCGCGATCGTGCCCAGACGGCGCTGCCCCTCGGCTTCGACGGCTGGAACATCACGCCCCGGTGCTCGCCAATGGTCCAGACCCAAGACCCAGCCGGAGGGCGACCGACAGGTCGATCGGCGTGATGCGGATGGCGCCGGCCGCGCCGGACCGAGCGATCCGGCATCCAGGCCAACGACCAGACGGTGCGCCTCACCTTTGAGTGTCGACCCGAACACCGTAAGGGCGGCGCGTCACCGCGCGCACGTGCCGGCAGCCCGGAATTGCATGCGCCATGCGCCGCGCTCGCAGCCGGCCACCCCTCCGGATGTTCATCAAATCACGCGCGACTCGATTCTGAAGCACGCACATGATAAGAATCGTTCATCCTGAATCCGTTAGGTCGCAACCATGTTTCGTGTTCTTGTTTTCAGTGCCCGCCCCTATGATCGCCAGTTCCTGGAGGCTGCCAATCGCCAGCCAAGCTACCGCCTGCATTTCCTGGAAACCACGCTGCGGACCGATACCGCCGCGCTGGCCGCGGGATATCCGGCGGTGTGCTGTTTCGTCGATGATGAACTCAACGCCCCGGTGCTGGGCGCGCTGTATGAGGGCGGCACCCGCCTCGTTCTGCTGCGCGCGACCGGCTTCAACAATGTTGACCTGCAAGCCGCGCACCGGCTGGGGATCACGGTGATGCGGGTGAGCCACTACTCGCCCGAGGCCGTGGCTGAATTCGCCGTGGGCCTGCTGCTCACCCTGAACCGCCGTATCCACCGGGCCTACAACCGGGTCCGGGAAGGGAATTTCCTGCTCGACAATCTGCTCGGCATGGATCTGCATGGCAAGACGGTCGGCGTGGTCGGGACCGGACAGATCGGACGGGCGTTCGCGCGGATCATGGCCGGCTTCGGTTGCCGTCTGCTGGCCCACGACCCCATTGCCGACCCGGAGTGTGCGGCTCTGGGCGTGCGGTACACCGATCTGACCAACCTCCTGCAGAACGCCGATGTGATCAGCCTGCATACCCCGCTCACACCGCAAACCCACCATCTGATCAATGCCCACACCCTGGCCCAGATGAAACCCGGTGCACTCCTTATCAATACCAGCCGCGGCGCCCTGATCGACACCAGCGCACTCATCGAGGCGCTCAAGCAGCGCCGCATCGGCGCAGTCGCTCTGGATGTCTATGAGGAAGAATCACACCTTTTCTTCCAGAATCTGTCCGAGCAGATCATTGCCGATGATGTGTTTGCCCGCCTGTTATCCTTCCCCAATGTGCTGGTAACCGGCCACCAGGCGTTCTTCACCCAGGAAGCGCTCACCGCCATTGCCGATACCACCATCGCCAACATCGGCGATTTTCTGGCGGAGCGCGACAGCCCCAACCGGCTCGATCCCCAACAGCACCTCCAGGTCAGCCAATCCGCGGCGACCGAGTAACGTTTCCTTGCGGCCGCCCAGCCGGTAGCATGCCCCCACGACGGCCGATACCGGCACGGCGATGGAGACCCGCATGCGACTGACCTTCCTGGGCGGCACGGAAACCGTGACCGGCTCGAAATATCTCCTGGAAAGCGGCAAGCATCGACTGCTGGTGGATTGCGGGTTATTCCAGGGGGTCAAGTCGCTGCGCCGGCGCAACTGGGAATCGCTGTCCGCGACGCTCGGTGGCCTCGATGCCATCGTTCTGACCCATGCTCATCTCGATCACAGCGGCTATCTGCCCCTGCTGCACCGCCAGGGATACCGGGGTCCGATTCATTGTTCGGCGGCCACCGCCGCGTTGTGTGGCATTCTGCTCCCCGATGCGGGCTATCTGCAGGAAGAAGAGGCCCGTCTGGCCAACCGCCTCGGCTACAGCCGCCATCACCCGGCCGAACCCCTGTTCACCCGGGCCGATGCGATGAACTGTCTGGAGCGGTTCAAGCCGCTTGCAACAGGGAAGACCCATCGCATCGGACCGTTCGAAGTCCGTCTGACTCCCGTCGGCCACCTGCTTGGCGCCTGCGCGGTGCGCGTCACCTGTGATGGCCACACCGTGACGTTCAGCGGCGATGTGGGCCGGCCGGACGATCCTCTGATGGCGCCGCCGGAGGTGCTCGAACCCACCGACGATCTGGTGGTGGAATCGACCTACGGGGATCGACGTCATCCCGATGAAGATCCGCAGCAGGCCCTCGCCGCAGTGGTCGATGACGTCGCCCGGGCCGGAGGCGTGCTGCTGATTCCCGCGTTTGCAGTGGGCCGGGCACAGGCTCTCCTGCACCTGCTCCACGAACTGCGCCGGACCAAAGCCATCCCGGCGCTGCCGATCTATGTCGACAGTCCCATGGCAACCCGGGCCACGGCCGTGTTCCAGGCCTATCCCGAGACCCATCGCCTGGATGCGGCCCAGACCCGCGCCCTCGGCGAGATCGCGACGTTCGTGGAAGGGCCCGAAGAATCGATGGCGCTCGCCGGAAAGGTCGGCCCGATGATCATTCTGTCGGCCAGCGGCATGGCGACCGGCGGACGGGTGCTGCATCACCTCAAGGTGTTTGCGCGCGAAACGTGCAACACGCTGCTCTTCACCGGCTTCCAGGCACCCGGTACCCGTGGCGATGCCATCGTGAACGGCGCAGACGCGGTGAAGATCCACGGTCACATGGTTCCCATCCGCGCCAAGGTCCGGCAACTGCACTGCCTCTCGGCGCACGCCGATCATGTTCAGATGACCGATTGGCTTGGCAGAATGTCCAAACCACCCACGCGGGTGTTCGTGACCCACGGCGAAACCCATGCCCGCGCGGCGATGGCCGCGCACATCGAGGAGTCGCTCGGCTGGCCGGTGCTGCGTCCGGCCGAAGGGGATCGCTACCGACTGCCGGATGACTGAGGCGCCTCAGCGCTTGCGGCGCTCGTCCTGCTGGCGGAAAAACGCATCCCAGCTGCTTTCCAGCCCGCTATCGTCCTCTTCGAAATCCTCGTCCGAACCGTCCTCGGTATCGGCCGAACGCATGTCAAACAGGATGAGCACGCCCAGCAGCAAAATGATCATCACGGTCACCGGCAACCATGCCTGCATGGTGCGTTCCCTCGCTTAGTTCTCAAGACGGCCGTGGGCTCAAGTCGACCGCGAGGCAACCCCTTGGCTCGCTCCGCGTCCAATGTATGATAGCCGAACCTGGTCCTGCCACTGCCGTGAACCATGCCATGCCGGTCGAAAACGACATCATCCCCCGCGTAACCCCCGGTTCATTTCGCCGCCCGCAAGCGCGCACCCCCCGTGCGCGATGGCGTTATTCGATCCTCCTGATCGTCCTCGCCCTTTCGGTGGCCGGCTGTACACGCAACGCGAAAAAGGATGACCCCAGCGGCTTGACCGTCGAAGGCGTCAACCTGGAAGTGCGGATGTCATCGAACGTCTTCATTCCACCGGTCGCCCCGCCCGTCCCAGAGACGCAGCGGCGCGTCTACGTGGTCGGGACCAACACCTCCACGATCCAGTCCGCCAATGACCGGCTGCATCCGCTGCTGTTGCAGCGCCTGGCCGAGCGTGGCTACCGCTTGACCAACAACCCCGCCGACGCGCATTACATGCTGCTCTACAACGTGTTGTACGTCGGCAAGGAAGTACGTGACCTGTCCACCGTTACCGCGCTGGCCACCGGCGTCGGCGGGGCCGCGGTCGCCGCTACGGTCGGACGGCGCAACGAGGTGATCCAGAACGCCGGGATCGGCGGCTTGGTCGGAACGGTCACCGGCGCCGTGACCGGGCATTACTTCGAGACCAACACCTATGAGCTGGTCGTCGATCTGCAGATCCGGGAGCGCCAGCCCGCGGTTCCGCCGCCGTTGCCACCCGCCGAGGCCTATCGGCTTGCCGCCGATCGCGCCTTCCGGGACCTCAACACGGTACTGGGCCTGAGCGAAACCCACATCGAATCGGCACCGCTCATCGACCGGCACACCCCCGCCTCACCCGACAGTTGGGATCTGTACAACAGTCAGGTGGTGGGATTCGCGAGCAAGCTGCGGCTCACCTTCAAGGAAGCCGAGCCGCTGCTGTTTCAGGCGATGGCCCGGGAAATCAGCGGTATCTTCTGGGATCTGAACCGTCTGCCCGGAAGCGCGGCGCCCACGACCCCGGGGCGCAGTTGATGACCTAGCGCCAGTTGTGGCTGCGCACCAGTTCCAGGGCGCGGCCCTGAGCACGAATGAGTTGTTCGGTACTCAACAGCCGTGCCAGGGCATCGCGTAGCCGAACCACTTCGAGACGCCCGTCGCCGGTATAGCGTGAAGCGGCGACATCCACCCAGATATAGGCCTGCTCGAAGTTCTGTGGCACCCCCAATCCGCGATAGTAGAGTTGACCCAGCAGCAGCTGCGCGCGGACGTCGCCCAATTCAGCTGCTCGGGATAGCCATGTGAACGCTTCACCAAAGCTTTTCGGCACTCCATCGCCCGCCACGTAGGCGATGCCCAGCGCAGTCTGAGCCCGCACCTCCCCCTGCAATGCGGCTTTGGTGTACCAACGCGCGGCGGCCACCTTGTCCACCGGCACGCCCTCACCCCGAGCCAGTGTCTGGGCCAGTTCAAAGGCCGCCTCGCGGTGATCCGCCTCAGCGGCACGGCGCCACCACTGGATCGCCAGCGCGGGATCACGCGCCACGCCGACCCCCTGGAACAAGGCCTGGCCGAGTCGGAACTGTGCCTCCGTGTCCCCCTGCTCGGCAGCCTGAGTGAACCAGCGCACGGCTTGCGCCGGGTCGCGGGCCACCCCCTCGCCTTGCCAATACGCATCGCCCAAGGCGGATTGCGCCAGCGGGTGGCCTTGTTCAGCAGCCCGGGTGAACCATTGCACCGCGCGTGCCGCATCGCGCGCCACGCCCTGCCCCGTGTCATACGCCAGCGCCAATCGCAATTGCCCCACCGGCTCGCCCTGTTCGGCCGCCTGCGTGAACCACTGGACCGCTCGGATCGGGTCGCGGGCCAGGCCAACCCCGGAAAGATAAGCCTCCCCCAATCGAACCTGCGCTGTTGCCAAACCCTGGTCTGCCGCCTGGCGATACCACTGCACGGCGCGCGCTTCATCCCGCACGGTGCCGCGCCCGGCCAGCATCGCATCGCCCAGTTGCAGCTGGGCCTGCGTGCTGCCCTGCTCTGCGGCAGCCCGATACCAACGCACCGCCTCCTCCCAGCGGTTCTCGCCGGCCAGACGCTCGGCCAGCGCAAGCTGTGCCTGGATCTCGCCCGCTTCAGCCTGCTGGGCGAGATCCGTGGCAGCCGCACTCGCCGCGGGCAAAGACGCCCCGGCAGCGGGGGCCGACGCGTCGGCCAGCGCCAGACCGTTTGCCGACGACCACATCAAAACCACACTCAAGAAGCCAAATCGAGACCGGGTCATGGGTCATGCCTGTGAATGGGAACACGTTCGAGTCAAGAGGAAATTCAGGCCGGAGAATGCCCGAGCGACACCTGTGCCATCAGCGCAGAGCATACCAAAGTCCCCGCTTGTCGAGGCCATCCGCGCACTGCTCAACCCGATCGGCCTGCGCGCTGCCGATCGGGCCTTCGTCAGTCCTCGGCACCGTTGGAGCGGCGCCATGGCCGGCGCGGCCGGGGCGCAGGCGGTTGCGCCTGTGGCTCAGGGAGATGGACGCGAGGGGCTCGGAATACCGGTGGTGGTGGCACAGAAAGCGGTTGCACACGGGGCGGCGCCGGTGGCTCGGCGGGACCGGTACGCCGGTCCGATGGAAAAGGCGCGGGCCGAACCGGCCGGACATCCACGGGACGCGCCTGCGAAGACCGATCCGGCCGTGGAACCCAGCGATTCTTTGGGGAGAGCCAGGTAGGGCCCGTCAGCAGCCGTTCCTGATAGCGACGCAATCCATTCCGCCGGGGCGGCTCCGGCTCGATCTCGTCCCGGTCGACATCGACCCAGTACACCGGAGGCCCCCACCAACCGGGATAGCCCCAATAACCGAACCCACCGAATCGGTCGTAACCCCATCCATACGGCGTGTACGGGTATCGCCAGGGATCATACGGATCCATCCAACCGCCCCGGCCGTACACATCGTCGGGATAATCATCGAGGTCCGGCGTCTGACCGAGCCCCGCACATCCACTGAGAATCATGCACACGGCCAGCGCCATTGCGCTCATGGGCCTGCCAGTCGCCATTGTGTTATCCAGCCTGCGTCCGGTGAAGGAGAAATCAGCATTGTACGACGCGCTCGAAAGCAGCAATGGTTGGACGTGACGACCGCCCCAAGGTTCTGCGTGGGAATCGCTGGTCCGTCATCCGGGGCGGTACTGCGCGCACAATCTTCTGGCTTGGCTATACTGCCACCCCGCCTGCCATCACAAGGACATCGACCGTGAACGAACGCGCGGAACTCATCCTCGGCGGCGTGCGTTCGGGCAAGAGCGCCTACGCCGAGGCGCAGGCCCGGGCCAGCGGGCTGGCGGTGCATGTCATTGCCACGGCCGCGGCGGGAGATACGGAAATGGCGGCCCGCATCGCGGCGCATCGCGCACGCCGGCCAGGCCATTGGGTCACCCATGAAGCCGAGTCGGCACTGGCCGCCACGCTGGCAGCGGTAGCGGCGCCGGATCGCTGCCTGCTGGTCGACTGTCTGGGCCTGTGGGTCTCCAATCTCCTGCATGCGGGCGAAGCGGCCTTCACCGCCGAGCGCGCGGCGCTGCTCGAACAGCTGCCGACACTGCCTGGCCGCATCCTGCTGGTGAGCAACGAGGTGGGCTGGGGCCTGGTTCCGATGAACGCCTTGGCGCGCCGCTTCGCGGACGAGCTGGGTTGGCTGAACCAGGCGGTGGCAGCGCGCTGCGGGCGCGTGGCGCTCCTGGCCGCAGGCTTGCCGCTGATACTGAAGGATACGCCGTGAAGCTGCCCTGGTGGACGCTCGCGCCACTCCCCCCGGATGCCGCAGCAGGGGAAGCGGCAACAGCCCGCTGGAACAGCCTGACGAAACCGCCCGGCTCGCTCGGCCGGCTGGAGCGCGCGGTGACACGCCTGGCGGCGCAGCAGGGGCGGATCACCCCCACCCTGGCGCGGGTGCATATCGTCGTTTTCGCAGGCGACCACGGGGTTGTGCAGCGCGGGGTTTCGGCCTATCCGCAAGTGGTCACCAGCCAGATGCTTGCCAACTTCGCGGGCGGCGGCGCGGCCATCGCCGTTCTGGCGCGGCAGCTCGGCGCCGAACTGACCATCGTCGATGTGGGCAGTGTCCATGCGGCGCATCCGCTGCCCGGCGTGCTCGACCGGCGCGTCGCCCATGGGACAGCCGATTTCACCCAGGCCCCAGCCATGACCGCGGCGCAGACCGAGGCCGCGCTGGCCGTCGGCGCGGCGTGCGTGGCGGCGGTACGGGCGGCCGAGGCGGAACTGTTCATCGGCGGCGAGATGGGGATCGGCAACACCACCGCGGCCGCGGCACTCGGCTGCGCACTGCTCGCCGCACCACCCGAGGCGCTGCTCGGACCCGGCACCGGCCTCGATGCCGCGGGCCTTGCGCGCAAACGCGAAGCACTGGCTCTGGCGCTCGCCCGCCACGGCGCAGCGGGAAACCCCTTCGACGTACTCTGCCGACTGGGCGGTCTCGAGCTGGCCGCCCTGGCCGGCGCCTACATCGCTGCGGCGCAGGCGCGGCTGCCCGCGCTGGTCGACGGATTCATCGCCACGGCGGCGGCACTGGTGGCCATGCGCCTCAATCCGGGCGTGGCCGAGTGGCTGCATTTCGCCCATCGCTCCGCCGAACCGGGACATGCGCGACTGCTGGACGCGATGAGCAGCTGCGCCCTGCTCGATCTGGATCTTCGGCTCGGCGAAGGCAGCGGGGCGGCACTGGCGGTGCCTCTTTTGCGGGCCGCCTGCGCGCTGCATGGCGAGATGGCCACTTTCGATGGCGCCGGGGTGAGCACGGCCGATTGAGGCTATCCCGCATGTGGCGCCGGATCGGGCAGCCGACCACCCGGCAATGGCGCCAAAACACCGGATGCCGTGCACGATTCGGACGATGCATGCCGGTCCCGGTGAGTGCTTGGCCGCCACATCACGCCGCGCTCCGGGCCGGTTCGATCGCCCGAAAAGGCGATCAGATGCGCAAGCTGGTCATGCCGCGCCGCCCGCTGCTAACGGTGCCTTTTTCGGTGTAGAGCGTGTTTTCCGGCAGGATCCCGAGCACCTGAAGCTGAAGCGCGACCTGGCGCTGCCGGGCCAGCAGGAGGGCACCATTGCGCTGATTGAGTCGCTGACAGGACGCCAGCGCCGTCCGCAACCGTTCGGCCACCTCACCGGTCACCCCATGCGCATCGAGCCAATGCTGCAGCAGCCGATCCCCATCGGCGGCCTCTGCGCGCGCGGCAATGGCGCGCAGCGCACGGTCCAGCGGCACCAAGGCCGAAAAGCAGCGAGTCTTTTCGGCTGCGATATCGACCAGATCCGGCACTTCCGGCTGGATCAGGCTGGCGGCTTCGCGTTCCAGACAGTCTTCCAGCTGGCCCATGACCTCCAGAATCATGGCTGGCTGAAGCGCTTGGCCTGTCGACGACTGATCCGTATTCATCCCTCGCTCCTTTTGAGGTGATTCAGAAATCCACGCGAACACGCCCGTCGGCCTGAACCGTGCCCTCGACGATCCGGCCGCTCGCCCCATTGCGCACCTTGAGGCGACGCCCGGCCAACCCATCGGCCAGTGCCTCGCCGTTGCCCTGCACCCGGATCGAACCGCTGGCGGCTTCGATTACCACCTGCTGACCGCGGCGCACCACCACCGCCTGGGCCAACTGCGACGGTAAAATCACGGCGCCTTCGGTCACCGGCCGGCGCAGTGTGCTGCCCACGGCGGCCTCGGCGTGCTTGAGGTATCCATAAGACAGATCCGTCATGCGGCGGCGTGCCAGGGTCACATCCTGCGCCGTCAACACGGTCCCGGCCGGGAGAGGGCGGCTCGCCACCAGCACCTCGCCCATCGCGCTGATCCGAGCCGGCACATACACGCGCCATGACGACTCGGGTGCATCGCAGACGACGGACAGGGTGGCCGCCGAGCGCAATGGCCCGGGACGCAGCGGCTCGATGGCCAGCGGTCTCTCGCAGGGCGACAGGTTGAGTCGGGCATCGGGCGCGATGAGGTCGATCTCCAGCGTCTGATCCGGCCACTGCGCCTGCAAGGCCGCCTCGACGGCCGCACGAATCTGAACGTTCACGGGCGATTCGGCCGCGGCCGCTGCCCCGAACCCCATGAGCAGCATCCCGGCCCAGGGCCCTGCCCTCGCCCGGCCCCGCGATGCCCGGACGCTCCGCTCGGTTTTCAAGCCCCGGCTGCCTTGCGCGTAGCCGTGGTCGGTGTGGCGTGCAACCGAACCACCAACTCGGCTTCGGCCTGACTGAGACCACACGATCCCGTCAGGGCGTCAACGGGGGCGCCCTGTCGGGCCATGCGGATCGCCCGGTCATACAGCCGCTCGAGCCCGGCGCCCGTCGGGTTGTCCGGGACGGGTGGCGCAGCCGGCGCGCCGCTGGCCTGGGGCAGGCACTGCCGAAGCGCCCAATACTGCCCTTGCAAGTCCGCCACGCCACGCTGCAGGGTCTCGGCAGCCACCGCCTGACGACGCATCGGCAGGCGCAGCAGCAGCCAGACCAGCAGCGCTCCCCACGCGCCCCCGAGCAGCGCAGCACTCACAATGGTCACAAGCGTCATCTGAACTTCCCTTCCGCCTTCGACGGATGACTCGCGGGTAAATGGTGCGTCTTCATTCGGGCCGCTCCTGAGGTGCCGCCGGCAGAACACCGGCTGACGTGGCATTGGCCACGGCGGGATCGAGCACCACGAGGACGACCCGCCGGTTCCGGTCTCGCCCATCGGATGAATCATTGGATGCCATCGGCCGGTGTTCACCCAGCCCGATGATCGTCATGCGCGAGGGCTCGATACCCAGCGATTCGAAGCGGCGCACGACGGTAGCAGCCCGCCCCGCCGACAATTCCCAGTTGGATGGAAACTGCAGCGTATTGATCGGCACGGTATCGGTGTGCCCTTCCACATGAATGGGATTGGAGAAGGGACGCAGAATTTCGCCGAGTTGATCGATGACCGGGAGGGCACGCGCATCGAGCGCTGCCGCCCCGCTCTCGAACAACAGATCGGTCTGGATCTCCACTTCGATCCACTGCCGGCCGCGGCGAACCACGACCCAATCCGCCAGAACGGACGCTGCGATCGCCTGCTCGACCTGGCTGGCGATGCGATCCAGCGATTCCCCGCCACCGAATGCGCCGCTCGCATCCGGCTGACCCACCGGCGGGGCGGCGAGCGGCAGGGGAATCATGGTGGGTTCCTCGCGCGGCTCCGCGCCCTTGCGCACCTCGCCGATCTGGATCGGTTCCAGCGTTCGGGTGTCGCCACGGAAGGCGGCCTGCAGCGCATCGGAGAGAATGCGGTATTTCCCCTCGTTGACTGAAGACAGGGAATACATCACCACGAAAAACGCCAGCAGCAACGTCACCAGGTCGCCGTAGGGAATGGCCCATGCTTCGTGATTGGTGTGTTCTTCATGTCCTTTCTTCGGCATTGACCCTGCCCTCAATGGTGGAGATAGCCCTTGAGCCGGGTTTCGATATTGCGCGGATTCTCGCCATGGGCGATCGCCAGGAACCCCTCGATCAACACCTCTTTCACCTGCACCTGTTCCTGAATCGCCGCCTTGAGCTTGGCCGAGACCGGCAGCAGCAGAAGATTGGCGAACCCGATGCCGTAAATCGTCGCAACAAACGCTGCGGCGATGCCGGTGCCGAGATGGCTGGGATCATCCAGATGCTGCATGACCGACATCAGCCCCAGCACCGCGCCGATGATTCCGAGGGTGGGTGAGTAGATCCCCATGGACTCGAACACCTTCGCCCCCTGCAGATCGCGGTGTTCCTTGACGGACACATCCACCTCCAGGATCTGGCGAATGGCTTCCGGGCCGGTCCCATCGACCAGGAGTTGAATCCCCTTGCGTTCGAACTCGCCCGATTCCTGTTCGATGACTTTTTCCAGGCCAAGCAATCCATCCTTCCGGGCGATCTGGCTCCAACTCACCACCTTCTCGATGATCTCGTTCAAGTCCGATCGCGGTGGTGCAAAAACCAGCCGAACCATCTTGATCGCATGCATGAACACCGACATCGGCGTATGCAGGCAGATGGATGCGAAGGTCCCGACCACCACAATCACAAATGCAGCCGGGTTGAGCAGCGCAGCCACCCCGCTACCCTTGAGAATGCTGCCGCCGATCACGGCGACGCCGGCCAGAACCAGGCCGATGAGACTGAAGATGTCCACGTATGTACTCTTTTGCTATTGGACGTGGTACGGCGCCCCATGCAACGGCAGACCGGCACGCCCATCAGACGGGCCAGACGGCGGGCTCCTCACGCTTGAGACGCATCGCCCCAGACGGCGAACCGATCCTTGGGGCCGGGCGCGGAGCGATGAACCCCATCGCCTTCGTCCTGCTTATCGACCGCCCGTGCCAGACTCTTGAACGCCAGGCTCGCAGCCGCATGAGGATGGCAGGTCACCAGCGCGCGCTGGTGCTCCAGGGCGTGGCGGATGAGCCCATCGTGGGGCACCCCGCCCCGGTAGACGGGCCGGATCGCCAGAAAGCGTTCGACGACACGGGCGAGCTTGGCAAACAGCCGTCCCCCGGCACCGGACTCGTGAACCTGATTGGCCACCACACCGAAGCGCAGCACCCCTTCTTCCTGATGGAGGATCTTGATCAGTGCGTAGGCGTCGGTCAGCGATGCCGGATCGTCACATACGACGACCAGGACCTCATCGGCCAAGGCAGCGAATTCGCGCACACACGGCGCGATCCCGGCGCCCAGATCGAGCACCATCCAATCCACCTGACGCCGCAGGTCTTGAAGCGCACCGAGAATCCGGCTCCGCCCCGGTGCATCGAGATCGGCCATGCGGCGGGCGCCGGAGCTTGCCGCCACCAGCTGCACATGATCGGCCACCGCCAAGGGCAGATCCTCCAGTGGCACCTGTCCGTCGAGCCACTGCCCCAGATGGGCCGACGGCTGCACGCCCAGCAACACATCCACATTGGCCAGTCCGAAGTCGGCATCGACCAGCATCACGCGACGTCCTTGCCGGCCGAGTGCCATCGCCAGATTGACGGCCACGGTGGTCTTTCCTACGCCGCCCTTGCCGCTGGCAACGGCCAGCATCCGCGCCCCGCCTGCACGCTTCAAACCGGCGGCTTGATCGACTATTGCCTGCATCTCGACCGCCCCTTATCCAGCCCGAACCCCACGCCATTTATCGTCCATCGATCCGCTCCGCTGTTGGCGCGCAAACGCCTGGGCGCGAATCACCAGATCGGCGGGCCGCGTCCGAAGCAGATCCTCCGGCACCCGCTGCCCGTTGGCGAGATAGACGACACCCAGACGGCGCCGCGACAACACCGACAGCACCGGTCCCAGCGAGACCGCCTCGTCCAGCTTGCTGATCATCGCCCCAGCCAGATGCGAAACCGGCAGTGCCTCGACGGTTTCCTCCAGCACCTCCAGGCGGGCTGGCGCGGGCAGCACGGCGTAGGCACGCAACCGGTCACTGGCGCCCTGCAGCCGGCGCAGCTGATCGGTCAGACGTCGATCCCGCTGCCCCATCCCGGCGCTGTCCACCAGTACCAGCGGCACATCCTTGAGCTCGGCCAGGACACGGCGCAGTTCCGCGGCTGTTTCGGCCACATGGACCCCAACCCCGAGCAGCCGGCCGTAGGTCATGAGCTGCTCATGCGCACCGATCCGATGACCGTCACTTGAAACCAGCCGAACCGACTCCGGACCATGCGCCATCGCGTAACGGGCCGCGAGCTTGGCCAGCGTAGTGGTCTTCCCCACCCCGGTCGTCCCCACCAACGCGACGATGCCGCCTTGGGTCAACGGGTCTGCGGCGGGAATGGACAGCAAGCGCACCAGGCTTGCCATCGCCTGGCGGCGCAGCTCGTCCGCACCCTGCGCGGCGCCGGGCAGCGCCGAGAGGATGCGCTGGGTCATTTCCAAGCTCAGCTCCAGACTCTGGAGTTCCTGGAAGGCAGCCCGATGCTGGGGATGGTGATGCAGCCATTGCCGCCAGGACAGGCTGTCGAGCCGTTCCTCCAGCAGACTCTTGAGGCGCCCGAGCTCCTCCCGGACCTCGTGCAGGCTGGTCGACGATGGGTGCGGCGTCGGTGCCTGCCGCGTGTCCGCTCCCGGTGCGCCTGGGTTGACCGGTGAGGGTGCGCGGGATTCGGCGTGCGCCACCGCCTGCCACACGCGCGCTTCGTCGTAGTCGGTCGCCGCCACGATCTCGACGCCCGAATGTTCCCGCCGATTGGACAGAATCACCGCGTCGGGCCCCAGCGCCTCGCGCACCTGCTGCAGAACGCTGCGGACATCGGCACCCTGGAATCGTTTGATCTTCATCGCTTTTCATTCCCCTGATAATGGGCCCTGGCCACGGGCTCAAGCGCCAATGGTCGTGACCAGCCGGATCCGCCGGTCTTCCGGAATTTCGCTGTAGGCAAGGACGTGCAGACCGCGTACGGCATGTCGGGTCAGGCGCGCCAGCAGCGGGCGCAGACGCGGCGACACCAGAAGAATGGCGGGCTCCCCACGTCCTTCCTGGCGCTGGGTCGCCTCGCCGAGCGACTTGAGCAAACGCTCGGCGAGGCCCGGTTCAAGCGCCATTCCGTCCTGCAGAGCACCGCTCACCAGCTGTTCGAGACCGTGATCGAGTGCGATCACCGGCAATTCCTCGCCCGTGAAGCGCAGATTCTGAAGAATCATTCGGCCCAGATGTTCGCGCACGACACGCAGCAGTTCGGCCGGTTCCTGGCTCGTTCCGGCACGAGCGACCAGCACTTCGGCGATCGTGCGGATATCGCGGATCGACACACCATCAGCGAGCAGGCCGCGTAACACCTGCACCAGAGTGGCCATATTCACGGCCTTGGGTACCAGCTCCTCGACGAGCTTGGGTGCGGTGCGGCCGAGTTGGCCGAGCAGCTGGTGAATTTCGTCGTGACCGAGCAGTTCATGGGCATGCTGGCGCAGCAGCTGACTGAGATGGGTGGCCAGGACCGTGCCCGCATCGACCACGGTATAGCCGAGCATCTGGGCCTGGTCGCGCTGGCCTTTCTCGATCCACAGTGCATCCAGGCCGAATGCAGGATCGTGGGTGGCGATCCCCTCGAGCGACCCGAACACCTGCCCGGGATCGATGGCCATTTCACGTTCGGGTTGCAGCTCTCCCTGTCCGATCACCACGCCTTTGAGCGAAACGCGATAGGCCGTGGGTGACAGCTCCAGATTGTCGCGGATATGCACGGCCGGGATGAGGAAACCCAGCTCGTGCGAGAGTGTCTTGCGCACCGACTTGATGCGATCCATGACCTCGCCGCCTTGGTGAGGATCCACCAGCGGAACCAGGCGATAGCCCACCTCCAGACCCAGAAGATCCACCGGCGCCAGCTCATCCCAGGACAGCTCCCGGGGAGCAGCGGGCTCGGCCGGCGTGTCCTCGACGACCGGAGCGGCCGCACGCATCGCCGCGCGACGTGACATCGCATAGCCGCCCCAGAGGCTGGCGCCACCCAGGGCCATAAACACCAGACTGGGCATCCCGGGGACGATACCCAAGGCCATCAGGATGCCGCCCGCCACGATCAGTGATCGCGGCTGATCAAGCAACTGGGTCGCCATCTGTCTACCCATGTCCACGGTCCCGGACACCCGGGTCAGAATCACCGCCGTGGCCACCGACAGCAGCAAGGCCGGAATCTGTGCCACCAGGCCATCCCCGATAGTCAACAGCGTGTAGTTCTGCACCGCATCCATGAACGGCTGGCCGTGCTGCAGCATGCCGATGAACAGCCCGCCCAGAAGATTGATGAACAGCACCAGGATTCCCGCGACGGCGTCGCCGCGCACGAATTTTCCCGCCCCATCCATGGCCCCGTAGAAATCGGCTTCCTGACGAACTTCCTGGCGCATCTGGCGCGCCTGTTCCTGGGACATCAGTCCGGCGCCGACATCGGCATCGATTGCCATCTGCTTGCCCGGCAGCGCGTCCAGGGTGAATCGCGCCGCGACCTCGGAGATGCGTCCAGCACCTTTGGTGACGACGACAAAGTTGACGATGACCAGAATGGCGAACACCACCAGGCCGACCGCGTAGTTCCCACCGATCACGAAATTGCCGAAGGCTTCGATCACCCGGCCCGCCGCCTCCGGGCCCTCATGGCCGTGCAGCAGGATGACCCGCGTGGAGGCCACGTTCATGGCCAGACGCAGCAACGTGGTAATCAGCAATACGGATGGAAAGATTCCCAGATCCAGCGGCCGCAGGACATAAACCGTCGCCAGCAACACGACCAGCGACAAGGTGATGTTGAAGGTGAACAGCAGGTCCAGCAACGGCGCCGGCAACGGCAAGACCACCATCGCCAGCATCAAGGTCACCACCAACGGTGTACCGATGCCGACCTCCAGAATCCGCCAGCGCGGAGAAAGGGCTTCGCTGGCCATGGGGACTACTCCTGTTCCCGTTGGAGCGGTTCTGGCTGCGCCGCTTCCGGATCGGCGGCGACGGCATAGGCCGCCGGCACTTCGAAATCAGGCGGCGCCGATGGTGGGTGGGGTTGATGCTTGAGCTGGTAGACATAGGCCAGCACATGCGCCACCACCAGGTAGAGATCCGTTGGAATGGGCTGATCCAGCTCCGCGTGACGGTACAGGGCGCGCGCAAGGGGTGGCGATTCAAGCACCAGCACACCGTGCTGCCCGGCCAGCTCGCGAATGCGCAGCGCGATCAGCCCCACACCCTTCGCCACGACCACCGGCGCCCGCATGTGCTCGGCGTCATAGCGCAACGCGATGGCGTAATGGGTGGGATTGGTCAGTACCACATCGGCCGTCGGGATCTGTTCCATCATGCGCCGGCGGCCGCGCTCGCGCTGAAGCTGGCGGATCTTGGCACGCACCTCCGGCCGCCCCTCCATCTCCTTGTGCTCTTCCCGCAGTTCGTGACGGCTCATCCGCAGCTGGCGGGCGTATTGCCATCGCTGCATCGGAACGTCGACCAGCGCAATCAGGCCCATCCCCAACCCCAGGACGGCCCACAGCTTCAGACACAAGCCCACCAGCGCCGGCATGGCGACCGGCAATGCGGAGAGCGCCAGCGCCGGCAACTGGGGAATGGCCTGACGGAACGCCATGAATCCGATGGCACCGATCACGCCCACCTTGAGCAGGCCCTTGACGGTTTCGATCAGTCCCTGCGTCGAAAGCAGTCGGCCCAGCCCCTTCAATGGATCGAGACGCTCGGCGCGCCATTCGATCCCCTGGACCGTGAAATTCCATCCGCCCACCGCAACGCTGGCACCGGCCGCCGCCACTGCCAGCAGTCCAATCACGGGCAGCAGCGTCCATGCGCCGGCCCCCAATGTGTCACCCAGCAATCCAGGCAACTGGTCGTCGACCGGACTGGCCGCACGCTGCAGCGCCTGACGCAGGGTCTGGCCCAGGAATTCCGCCAAGGACGGGCCGAGCAGCAACATCCCCAATGCCCCGCCAATCACCAGACTCATACTGACCAGTTCCCGGGAGCGCGGGATCTGGCCGCGTTCCCGCGCCTGTTGCAGGCGCCGTGGGCTGGCCTCTTCGGTGCGGTCTTCCTGGGTGGAATCGGCCATGGTGACTCAACCCCCCATGCCAATGAGGCGGCGCAGCGTCAGGAGCGCCGCCTCCAGCCAGGGTTCGAAAAGGCGCGCCATCACCGGCAACGTCCAGATGACGGCCAGCAATCCGAGGCTCAGCGAAACCGGGAATCCCACGGCGAACAGGTTGAGCGCCGGCGCCGCACGCGTGGTCACGCCCAGAATGAGATTGACCATCATGAGTGCTGCCAGCGCCGGCAGTGCCAGCTGAATACCGCCACTGAACAGATGCGCACTCCAGCGCAGCAGCGTTTCCACACTGCCCGCGGGCAAGTTGCCCAGCCCGACCGGCAACAGCACGAAGCTTTCGGCGAGGATACGGATCACGGCCAGATGCCCATCCAAGGCCAGGAACAGCAAACTGGCGACCAATTGAAAATACTGTCCGAGGACCATTTCGCTGACCCCGTTGACCGGATCGACGGTGACCGCAAACCCCAGGCCCATGGCCGTGGCGATCATCTGACCCGCCATCAATGCGGCCTGAAAGATGATCTGCAACGCCATCCCCATGGCAACCCCGAGCAGGATCTGCTCCACCGCCACCAAAATGCCTTCCGAACCCAACAGCGCCATTCGGGCCGGCGGCGCCAACGGAAGGATCAGCCAGGTCACGGTCAAGGCGAGTAGCAGCCGCACGCGCACCGGGACCGCCGGTCCGGAAAACAGCGGCATCGCCATGAAAAAGCCGCTCACCCGGAAAAAAACGCCCCCGGCCTGATCCAGCGTCTGCATGAGCATCTGCTCCTCCATGACGCGGCCTACCCGATCCAGCCCGGGATGGACTGATAGAGCTCCCGGGTGTAGTCCACCAGCAAGCCCAGCATCCACCCGCCGGCGATCATCAGCGCCAGCGCGATCGCCGCCAGCTTGGGCACGAAGCTCAAGGTCGCCTCATTGATCTGCGTCGCTGCCTGGAACAGGCCGACGACCACCCCCACCACCAGCGCTGCTGCGAGCAGCGGGCCGGCCAGGAGAACCGTGACCCAGAGCCCGTGGCGGGCGATTTCCATGGCGGTTTCGGGCGTCATCCCGCTGCCCCTCCGGACACGACGAAACTCGAGGCCAGCGTACCCAGCAGCAGCACCCAGCCATCCACCAGCACGAAGAGCAGGAGCTTGAACGGCAAGGACACCAACATGGGCGAGAGCATCATCATCCCCATGGCCATGAGTACGCTGGCAACCACCAGATCGATGATCAGAAACGGAATGAAGATCACAAAGCCGATCTGGAAGGCCGTCTTGAGCTCGCTGGTCATGAATGCCGCCACCAGCACCGGTAGCGGTACGCCGGCGGCTGTCTCGGGCGCCGGATCACCGCGCATGTCGAGGAAAAGCTTGATGTCCTGTTCGCGGGTCTGGGCCAGCATGAAGCCCTTGAGTGGCTCGACACCCGCCTGAACGGCCTCCTCGAACCCGACCCGGTCGTTGAGATAGGGCTCCAGCCCGCGCGTGTAGACCGCCTGAAACACCGGCGCCATGATGAACAGGGTAAGAAACAAGGCCAGTCCAAGCAGCACCTGATTGGGCGGGGTTTGCGGCATGCCCAGCGCCTGACGCAATACGGCCAGGACGATGATGATGCGGGTAAACGCCGTCATGGCCAGCAGCAGCGCCGGCAGCAGCGTCAGCGCCGTCATCAGTGCCAGAATCTGCAGGCTGAGGGTATAGGTCTGCTCGCCGCCCGCGCCTTGCACGGTCACCGCCGGCAAACCGGGCGCAGCCCACACGGGACTGGTCAGCAGGGCGAGCAACACGGCGAACATGCCGTTCCGGCCGATCCTCATGGGACGCTCCTTGTCGCTGTGAACTTCGGGGTGGTCGGGTCCACCGGGGACAACGTATCCGGCGATCGATCCACCTCGACGGGCAGGATATGCAAGGCCTGCACACGTCCCGGCGCAACGCCCAGCAGCATCCGGCTACCGCCGGCTTCGATGAGCACGACTCGCTCGCGATTGCCGACCGCCACGGTGCCAAGCACCCGCAATTCGCCGGCACGCGTCATCCCCAGACCGGGCAGCCGCCGTATGATCAAGGCCAGGATGCCGATGAGCGCGATCACCAGCGCGAGGCTGACGGCGATCCGCAGGGGCGCAACCGCGGGCGGAAGCGCACCCGCCGCGGAAACCGGAAACGGAAGCACCGATAGCACGGCCAGTACCGGATACCCGCCGCAACGCATCACTTGAGTTTCCCCATGCGTTCGGAGGGACTCACCACCTCGGTGAGCCGGATGCCGAAGGTTTCATTGACGATCACCACCTCCCCTTTGGCCACCAACGCGCCGTTGACGAATACCCCAAGCGGCTCCCCCGCATGGCGGTCCAGCGTTACCACTGCACCCTCATGCAAGGCCAGAACCTCCCGGATACTCAGCCGGCTGCGCCCAACTTCGATGGACAGCGTCACTGGGACGTCCATCAAGACATCCAGGCTGACGGCGCCACGGGTCGCCGCCGATCCGGCGAGCAGGGCATCGGTCGCGCCGGCCTCCTCGGGCGGCACCGCAGGCTCTGCTGCCGCGGCTTCGGCCGGCTGTTCGGTTCGCTCGATCGTTTCCGCCATCAGTTCACTCCCTTGCCTGTATCGTCCAGGTGATCCATGCCGTGCCGCAGCCGCACGACCTTGCGTCCGCCCGTCATACCGATTTCACCCTCCATCAGGGACCGATCTTCGAGATAGACCTTGACCCGGCTGGGGGCTTCGAGCGGCAGGATGTCGCCGTTGCGAAGCGCCAGCAGTTCCCGCACTGTCAGCCGGACCTCGGCCAGCTGCGCCGACAGGGTCAGGGGCGCTTCGCGCAATGCCTGCCCCAGGGCACGCTGCCAGCCCTTCTGCCGCGCCACGCTGTACGGCATCTCCGATGTGGTGATTCCGGTCAGCAACGACAGGGGAATCACCAGCGCAAGCTCCGCTTCCTGCTCTGCCATCTGCAGGGCAAAAGGCTGCAGAATCACCTTCTCGGGGTTTTCGCCGGCACCTGCCACCGGCTTTCCGCCCTGCGCCTCGACCGGGGCCAAATGAAGCGGATGGGCAGGCGGCCAAACGGCCAACAGCTCCGATCGGACCAGCTCGATCAGCCGACGCTGGGCCCAGTTCGCGGCCAGCGACGCCGCGTAGTCGCCGCCACTCTGCCCACCAGCGCCGCCGTAGTAGGCGTCCACCATTCGAATCACCCACGAGCTTTCGATGGCGACCCACAGGAAATCGACCGGATCGGTACTTTCCAGGCAAGCCGTGGACACCGCGCCCAGCGTGGCCAGGGCGGCCGTCGACGACCCATGGCAGACGGCCGGCCGTACCGCGATCGCGACCGGTTGACGCAAGCCCGCACTCAATGTGTGCTGCAGACGTCGGGCGAAGTTCTGGGCAATGGGATCGAACAACGGCAGGAGGGCGCGAATCTGGTGATCATCCGCAGCAAAATCGAAGGTCGCCACGATCGGACCGGATGCACCCGGGGTCGCATCGTGAAGCAAGGCTGCAATCTCTTCCTGAGACAGAATGTCGCCGACCGTACCCATGGCTCGTTCCTACTGCATGACGAAATGGGTGAAGTACACTTGCACCACGCCGTCGCGCCCGGCGCGTTCCTTCAAAATCGAGCGCACCTCTTGCAACACGGCTTCACGCAACCGTTCCTTGTCTTCCCGCGTGCGCAACCCCTCGTAATCCTGGGCACTGAACAACAGCAGCAGATTGTTGCGAATGACGGGCTGATGCTTCTTCACGGCTTCCTCGTCGGCTGCACTGCCCAACTCCAGCTCGACCGTGACCTGCAGGAAGCGCACCGGCGAGGGAAGCTCGAAATTGACGACGAAGGAGGGCTCCAGGGTGAAGAACACGGTGCTGGCCGCCGCGTGGGCGCCGCCGTGGGCGCTGGCGGCCGGGTCGGGCTCAGCCTCACCCGGACCGGTCCGGCCCCATAGAAACCACGCACCCGCAGCCGCGCCGGCACCAAGCGCCAAGGCCAGTACCACGATCAGGATCAAGGTCTTCGAACGGCCAGCCCGCGGAGCGGCTGGGGCTGGATCGATTTGCTGCGCCACGAAAGCCCCTTTGGTTTACATGAACGATTCGTTCAAGCGCAGGGCAAAATTCGGGCCAGACGAAAAATAGGCCTTAATTCAATTGCTTCTCGACGAAGGCAGGAAAGCGGGACGGTAAAGCGTCAAAAAACCGGAACGGTATCGTTGGCAGAATCACAGGGCGTCGACTTGATTTTGACACCACGCAGCCCGTTCAGCGGCTCGAAGGTTGCTCAGGCATAGGCCTCGAACAAGCCACCGTGCGGCCGCGACAACGCGACAGGCGCCACAGGTTCCGCAGTATGCGCCTGCAGCAGACGCCGCGATGGCTGCGGCGACCGCGCGAACGCCGGGGATTCCCCGCCACCCCCGCCGGAGTAGACACCCGCCTGGTCCAGTTGCAGTCCATTCTGACTAAACATTTCCCGCAGCCGCGGCAGAGCCGTTTCCAATGCCTCACGCACCGTGGCCGACGCGGTCGAGAACCAGATTTCGGTGCCGGCTTCACGCAGGGTGATGTGAACCTCGATCTCGCCCAGCTGCGGCGGATCCAACCGCAGATGTGCAGTCTTGAGGTCAGCGCGTTGCATCCAGACCAGCCGTTCGCCCACATCCGCTGCCCAGTCCGGATGATGGATCGAGCGCGGCAAGGAAAACATCGGTTCCGGTTCGGACCGAAGAACAGCGGGCCGATCGCGGATCAACCGCTGCGCCATCTCGGCCAGCGGCCCGTCGGTGCCATCGATCGAGTTCCCTTCTCGGCCGCTGAGCAGATCCAGTTCGCGGATCGCTTGCGGCGCCGCCGCGTCCAGAGGGTCGCCGCCCGGTTCCGCAGACGGCGAAGCGACTGGTGGCCGTGTGAGCGAAGCCGATGTCAGCACCGTATCGACGGGCGGCGAGACCGCGCCATCATCCGCTGGCGGCACCTCATCCAGAACGACACGGGTGGAGTGCAGGCGAGGTGGATCCGCCGGCGAAATCGGCAGCCGCCGCTGGGCATCCTGCCCGGCGGGTTGCGGCGCGAGGGGCGCAAACAGCCTGAACGGCGATTCGCCCCCAGACAAACCGAGTCCAGGCAGCGCCCAAAGGCCGTCCGGCGCCGATGCCGCCTCATCCGGCGGGATCATGTCCGGTGCGGTCGGCGCGTCGCCTTCGGCCCCTGATGACCGGTCCGCGGCTACCGGCTGCGTGGCGGACTTCAGGGCGCTCAACGCCGTCCCGACGACTTCGAGCAGCGTCGCAAACCCATCGGCCGACGACGATTCCTCGGTGGCCTCCCCCGGCGTACGCTCGGCGTTCACCGCCGCGGTCACCTCGACCTGAGGGAGAAAGCCGGTCGACAAGCCATTCATGACACGGACTTCGCCAGACGCCAGCGCGATTGCGTCAGATCATCGAGCAGATGCTGTTCACGAACCGCCTGACGCGCCCGTTCCGCCTTGCGCCGTGCCTGAATCAGTTGGTCAAGCGCCTGCAACCGGGCGTGACGATCGAAATACTGATGCCGGGCCTGGTCACAAGCCCTCACCTGAGTGTCCAGCAGCGCCTGCTGCCGCTCGATCGCGGCATCCAGGCGCTCGAGCAGATTCCGGTAGGCGTGCGCCTGATCGATCCGCAGGCTTTCCGACATGGCGCAGCGCAGCTCCTCGCGGTAGTCCGCGCGATAGCGCACCAGTTCCGCCATTTGACGATCGAGCTGTTCCTTGCGCGCGAGCGCCTGTCCCAGATCGCGCGCGGCCTGATCGGCATTGCGCCGGGCCATGCTGTGCAACGGCTCGAGCTGCTGGATCCCGGTCATGCCTGTACTCCTTCAGCGATTTTGCCGACGGCTGCGGTCAATACCTCAGCGGGCAGGACCGCCGCCAAGGCATTGAGACTCTCGGAAAAGGACACCGCTTCGCGCAGGTCCTGGCGCAAAAAGGCCTGCAATCGCGGCCACAGCGCAATGGCCTCATCGATCGCAGCGTCACTGCCGCGCTGATAGGCGCCAAGGCGGATGAGATCGCCGTGCTGCGCATAGGTCGCATAGATCTGGCGAAAACGCCGGATCCAGCGCAGATGTTCCGGCCCGGCGATATCGGTCAACACGCGGCTCACCGACGCTTCCACATCGATGGCCGGGAACTGCCCGGCTTCAGCGAGACGCCGGCTCAACACGATGTGTCCGTCGAGAATGGCCCGCGCGGCATCGACGACAGGATCGTTCTGGTCATCCCCTTCGGCCAGCACGGTATAGAACGCCGTCAGTGAACCGGGGCCGGCCATATTGCCGGCCCGTTCGACCAAGCGCGGAATCTGGGCAAACACCGAGGGCGGATAGCCTTTGGTGGCCGGCGGCTCGCCGATGGCCAGGGCGATCTCACGCTGCGCCTGTGCCACGCGGGTCAACGAATCCATCAGCAACAGCACGTTCTTGCCCTGGTCGCGAAAGGATTCCGCCAATGCGGTGGCGACCCACGCGCCCTGCAGACGCATCAGGGGCGGGTGGTCAGCGGGCGTGGCCACCACGACGGCGCGCCGCAGGCCATCCCGACCCAGGATCTGCTCGACGAACTCGCGCACTTCCCGGCCCCGTTCACCGATCAGTGCCACCACGGTGACATCCGCTTCGGTATAGCGGGTCATCATGCCCAGCAGCACGCTCTTGCCGACCCCGCTGCCCGCGAACAGGCCCAGACGCTGCCCGCGCCCCACGGTGAGCAGCGCATTGAGCGTCCGCACGCCCACATCCAGCGGCTGGCGAATCAAGCCGCGCTCGAGCGGATTGAGCGGCGCGCCGTACAGTGGCCGCTCCGCGCTGCAGCGCAGCGGACCCAAGCCATCGATCGGTTCGCCGGCGCCGTCGAGCACACGGCCCAGCAAGCCTTCGCCAGTGCGTATCTGCCATTGGGTATTCGAGGGAAAGACTCGCGCATCGGGAGCGAGGCCGTGAATCGGATGGGTGGGCATGAGGTAGAGCCGATCGCCGGCAAACCCGACCACTTCGGCCTCCAGCCGGCCACCCTCCTGGGTCTCGACCAGGCAGCGCTCACCCACCGCCGCACGGCAGCCGCTGGCTTCCAGGGTCAGACCCACCACCCGCCGCAGACGGCCGCTGGCTTGCGGCCGGTAGACAAAGCTCTGCGCACGCGTCTGGGCGCGCGTCAGAAACGCGGGCCATCGCGCTTCGGGTTCGGCGATCGGAAGGGCTTCACCCGCCATCAGCAGCCTCCACCGCCGACGCGGTTTCGCCGAACACATGGGCAAACGCCGCCATCAGGCGCGCATCCAAGCCGGCGTCGACTTGCGTATCGGCGCTGTCGATTCGGCAAGCGCCGCGCGGCAGCTGCGCGTCCTCGATGAGCTGCCAGTGCGGATGATCGTCCAGTTGCTCGCGCAACCAGGCCGCATCCGCCGGATGCAGATGGACGTCGATGCGATCCGCCCCGCCGGGCAAAGCCGCCAGACCCGACTTGATCCAGCCCGCCACGACCGACGGCGATTCGCGCATTTCGCGCAGCAGGATCTGCCGGACCAGGACCTGCACCAACCGCACCAGCTCCGCTTCCACGTGCTCGTCCAAGGCCCGAAGCGGATGAGCCAGCTGGTCAATGAGCGCCTGCCATCGTGCCGCTTCGGCTGCAACCTGCTCCCGCCCCGCGGCACGCCCTTCCCGCAGACCCACGGCATAGGCTTCCTCGTAGGCGTCATGCTGCAACTGTTCCAGAGCCGAGGCGGCCAGGGGCTCCGCATTGGCCGCTGGCTCGGCCCGCAGGGGCTCAAGCATCGGTTCGAGCTCATCCCAAACCGGCGGCTGCCAGCGTTGATAGGGGGTGGCGGGCTTACCAGAGGGCGCCGACTTCCAATCAGACATAGGCTTCTCCTCCCTGTCCGGAGAGAATCAGACTGCCCTGCTCTGCCAGCCGGCGGGCCTGAACCAGGATTTCTTTCTGGGCCGCTTCCACTTCAGAAAGCCGAACAGGACCTTTGGCAGCGAGATCGTCCTGCAGCATTTCCGCAGCTCTTTTCGACATGTTGCGGAAGATCTTTTCGCGCATCCGCTCATCGGCACCCTTGAGCGACAGCACCAGCAGCTCCGGCCGAATATCCCGCAACAGGACCTGCATGCCACGATCATCCACCGACAGCAAATGCTCGAACACGAACATCCGGTCACGAATCTGCTCGGCCAATTCGGGCGCCTGTTCGGCCAGCTGCGCCAGAACGCCGCCATCGGCTGCGCTCTTCAGCGCATTGATGATGTCCGCCGCAACCTTGATGCCGCCCAAGCCATATCGCTTGGCCGGCCGTGCGCCCGCCAGCTGGTTTTGCAGCAGATCGTCCAATGCCTCCAAGGCTTCCTGGGATACTCCGTCGAGGTTGGCGATCCGCAAGATCACCTCCCCGCGCAACGCCTCGGGAAGCATGTCGATCACTTGGGCGGCTCGCTCGGCCTGCAGGTGCGACAGCACGATGGCGATCACCTGGGGATGCTCACCAGCGATGGTTTCCGCAATGGTCCGGGTATCGCACCACTTGACCGTTTCCAGGCCCTTGCCCGGCGCGGTGGCGCCAAACAGTCGGTCGGTCATGACGCTGGCGCGCGGCTCGCCCAGGGCATGCGCGAGGATGCGCTGCACCTGTTCGCGGGGTGCCTGACCGACGGATGCTTCGGTTTCCATGCGCCGGATGAATTCGTCGAGTACCGTCGCCGCCATCGCCTGCGCCACATTGCGCAGGCTGGCCATGGCCGCCCCCAGGCGCTCGACCTCTTGGGGCCCCATCAGTCGCAACACGGCTGCGGCGTCCTGCTCTTCCAGCGAGAGCAACAACAAGGCGGCGCGGTCACAGCCGGCAAGTGTCTCCTGCTGCTCAATCATCGCCACCCATCCACGCTCTCACGACTTCGGCGGTCTGCCGCGGGTTGCGCGCAGCCAGAAGACGGGCTGCTTCCAGCCGATTCTCATAAGGCGGCAAAGCGTTCGCCGATGCCTCACCCGTCCTGGCGGAAGGCAGGTTCGAGAGGCTCAAGCGATCTTCTGTCAAATCCGCCCGACCGGTGTTCTCGGTCAAGGCCGGTGGCGCCATCAGCTGCACCCGCTGGGGCGTCGAATTCCGCAAGCGCCGAAGCAGCGGTCGAACGATCATCAACAGCACCAGAACAATGATCAGCATGCCAAAACCCTTGCTGACCAATTCCATGAACCCGGGCTGCTGCCACCAGGGCACGTCGGCGCCGCCGTCATCGAGCCCTATGCCGCGAAACGACTGGTTCACCACGTTGATGCTGTCGCCGCGTACCGCGCTGAATCCCACGGATTCCTTCACCAGCGCGGTCAGCTGCGCGATTTCGGTCTCCGAGAGCGGCGTTTTGTTGACCGCCCCGTTCTCCCCCGTGCTTTCCCAATCGTCGACCAGAACCGCAATGGACAAGCGGCGCACTGTCCCCACCGGTTGACTGATGCGACTGACCGTCTTGTCGATCTCGTAGTTGCGGGTACTCTGCAGACTGACATCCTGCGGTGCCGAAGCCGGGTCACGCTCGCTTTCGGCACCATCGCTGCGGCCAGCCTCCGGCCCCGCAACGGAAGCGGTGCGCTGCGCCAAGGCCACAGGACCGGGAGGCTGATTACTGAGCGCGCCTGGGATCCCGCCCGGTAGCGCGCCGGGTGTGCGACGTTCCTCGCTCATCTGTTCGCTGCGCAGGACCTGACTGGCCGGATCGAAACGCTCCTGAGTCTGTTCGACGACGGTGAAATCGACATCGGCGCTGACCTGTGCATGGACCCGCCCCGGCCCGACGATGGGCATCAGCAGCGATTCGATTCGGTACACATACTCACGCTCCAGCCGCCGTGCGTAGGCGAACTGATCGTCGCTCAGTCCCAACGGACCTTTGGCATCATCCTGCTCACGCGTCAAAAGATTGCCGCGCTGATCCACCACCATGACCTGACCGGAATCCATGCCGGGAATGCTCGCTGCAACCAGATGCACCATTGCCGCAACTTGACCGGCCTCGAGGCTGCGACCGGGATACAACTGGACGATGACCGATGCGCTCGGCTTTTTCTGATCGCGCACGAAGGCCGACGCCTTCGGCAACGCCAGATGCACCCGCGCCTCCTGCACCGGTTGCAGACTGGCGATGCTGCGCGCCAGCTCCACCTCCAGCGCGTGCTGGTAGCGTGCGTTTTCCATGAACTGGGAGACGCCCAGACCCTGCGGCTGCGTCAACATCTCCAAGCCCACGCCGGCGCCCTGCGGCAAACCCTGCGTCGCCAGCTTCAGCCGCGCCGCGTGGACCTGATTGCCCGGAACTTCGATGGCTCCACTGGTATCGTTGATTCGGAAGGGGATCTTCTGTGCCTGCAGAACCTCGACGATCTGCCCGGATTCCTTGTCGGACAGGCCGTTGTACAGCACCCGATAAGCCGGTTGCTGCATCCAGAGGGCGGCAGCAATCAACACGGCGGCGAGCAACGCCAGCGCGGCGGCCGGACCAAGTACCTGAGCGCCCGGCATACTCGGCAAGGCCGCCAGGCGTTCCCGCCAGGAAGTCCAGTCCGCCAAACGATCTGGCGATTTTTTTTCAGCGATGTCCATGGATCAGCGTCTCCGGTGTCAGATCGTCATGCGCATCACGTCCTGATAAGCGCTGACCACCTGATTGCGAATCTGCGTCAATGCCCGAAATGCCAGTCCGGCCTTCTGCGATGCGATCATGACCTCTGCCAGATCCACGCCGTCCTGCCCTGCCTCGAATCCGCTCGCCAGCGCTGCCGCCTGTTGCTGCTGGGCGTTGACATTGTCGATGCCTTGTTTGAGCAACGCGGCAAACGACTCATCCGAACCGGTTTCGGCATGGGATGGGCGGCTGCGGCTTTGCCCGCCCTGCTGGAGCGCATCGACGCCCACAGCGCTGATTCCACCGATGTCCTGCATGGTTCTCCTCCGTCAAGATTTCGTCCACCGCGGGGGTAGAAGCATGTTTCGGGCCAAGTTGCTCATTGCGCACTAGATCTGTTGACGCGCACGTGCCACTTCCTGTCTGTGCAGGCGAAACAGCAACTTCCCGAGCAACTCCTGGGTTTCTTCATTGTGGCCACGCCATTGCGCGTGAATGCGACAGCCGTCCGGCTCCGGGCTCACCCGTTCGACCTCGACCCAGAACGCGAGCGATCGGGACAAACGGGGCTCGGGATAGAACCGCAGCACGCCCCACTGCCCCGGCGCGCAGGTGCCAGGCTCCTGCCATTCAGCGGCAGCCTGGGTCAGCACGATCGGCCGCAATTCATGACGCCAGTCCGTTTCCTCGGTGCGATCGGCCAGCACCCACTGGGTCAACCAATCGATCCGTGCAGCCAACAGCGCCAGCTCGCCGGAAAATTCCCCTGAGCCGCCCGTGCTGAAGATCTCTTCGAACGCAAGCGTGAGCGCCATCAGGCGGGCTGCCTCCCGACCATCCGCGGCCAAGCGCGCTGGATCCGGAGCAGCCGACCGCTGCCAGTCATACGCGATGAGTGCGCGAACCTCTCCTGGCGACAGTCCGGCACGCTCCATCAGCCATGTCCGCCGTGACCGTGGCCGGAACCGGCGGCCGTCTGGTAGATGCGCACCGCACCTTGATGACGATGCATGCGCCGAAGATGCAGCGACAGTTCGGCATGCTGGGAATGCGCGAGATCCTCCAGATGGGATATCCGCTCTTGCAGACGCCTCAGGGCTTGCATCAACACAAAAGCTTCGGCCGCGGTCGACTGACCGGCACAGAGTCGACGCAGCCCTGTCTCGAACTCAGGCTGCGCGGCAGCCACGATGTCCCAGTCGCCGGCCAGCGCGGACGCCAACATCGACTGGCTCAACGTGTCCAGTTCGTCCAGCGTGCGCTGCCGCTCGGGCTGCAGTAGAGAAACCACCTCTCCCATCGGAGGGCTCATGGGATCGCCGGCGCAGACTCGGCCCGCGTAGCCGTTGCACCGGGCTGTATCTGTGGATCAATGGCCTCCCAAGCCGATCGGATTTGCCGGAGCAAGACCGTCACTTCATCGAGCAGATCCACCCGGCCATCCAGATTCGCCAACAGCAGGCGCTGCTGGAGATAGAGATAAAGCGCATCGAGGTTGCCTGCGATTTCGCCACCCTGAGCATGGTCGAGGCCGCTGCGCAGGCCTTCGATCAAGGTGATGGCACGACCGATCTGAACCCCCTTGGGTCCTGGCTCGCCCCGCATCAGATGTCCCCGCGCACAGGCAATGGCCCGTTCGGCGCCATCCATCAGCATCAGCACCAAGCGATGGGGCGATGCCGATTCCAACGCCCGCAGCGTGTCCACTTGGCGATAGGCGCGCAGTGCCTCTTCGTGCCCCATGTTCAGCCCTCTCACGTCCGGTTTTCGCGACAGGATTTTTAGCGACCGTCATAGCGCGTTCTTGAGCGCTGCCATCGCCCGTGCATCGGCGCCGCTCAAGCTGACCCGGGACCGGACCGATACCTTGGTGGGAGAGTTGAATCAGGACGGTATCACCGCCTGCAAACTCCGGATCCCACAAATATCGAAGAACGAAAGACCAGGAGAAAACCATGGCTGTGATCAACACCAACGTGATGTCGCTGAACACCCAGCGCAATCTCGGTTCCTCGCAAGGCATGCTGCAAACCGCCATGCAGCGTCTGTCCTCGGGCCTCCGCATCAACAGCGCCAAGGATGATGCGGCCGGCCTCGCTATTTCCGACCGCATGACCGCACAGATCCGCGGGCTGAATCAGGCGGCACGCAATGCCAATGACGGGATTTCGGTCGCTCAGACTGCCGAAGGCGCCCTCGGGGAAGTCACCAACGCGCTGCAACGCATCCGCGAGCTGGCCGTCCAGTCGGCCAATGACACCAACTCGGCCACCGACCGCGCCTCGCTGCAGAAGGAAGTGGCCCAGCTCCAGCAGGAAATTACCCGCATTGCCACCCAGACCTCGTTCAACGGCAAGACCCTGCTCGACGGCAGCTTTTCCAATGCGGTATTCCAGGTTGGTGCCTACCAGGGACAGACCATCAGCTTCGGCATCGGTAGCTCCAAGGCCACCGATATCGGCGCGAATCAGGCCAGCTCCAACACGAATGTGGGCGGCGCGCTGACGGCCGCGGCCGACGTCACCGGCGGAAACAACGTGGCTTCCCAGTCGCTGACCATTTCCGGCACCACCGGCACGGCCGCCGTCACCGTGGGCGCTGATGCCACGGCGCGCGATGTGGCCGCGCTCGTCAATGCCCAAAGCGCCACCACTGGCGTGACCGCCACCGCGCGCACCGAGGCGACCATCGATAGCCTCAGCGCGGCCGGCACCGTGACCTTCGATCTCTATGGCGCGAACGGCACCGGCGAGACGATTTCGGCCAACGTAATCAGCACCTCCGACCTGTCAGCGCTGTCCGAGGCCATCAACAGCAAGGCGGCCACCACTGGCATTACCGCCGAACTGTCCTCCGACAAGGCCTCCATCAAGCTGATCAGCGCGGAAGGCTATGACATCGGCGTGGAAAACTTCGTCCACTCCGGCGATGCCGGGGAAACCCTGGATGTCGAAGGCGTCAGCCTGACCGGCCCCACGGGTGGCACCGCAGCCGCCACCGACAGCCTGGTGGTGGGCGGCAAGGTATCGTTCAACGCCGCCAGTAACTACACCCTGACCAGCGACGATGGCACCAGCACCGTACTGAACGCGAGTACGGTAGCCAGCTCGCTGTCTTCGGTGGCCAGCCTGTCGGTCGGCACCCAGACGGGCGCCAGTGATGCGCTGGCGGTGGTCGACGGCGCTTTGGCGTTCGTGGCCGACCTGCGCGCCGGCCTGGGCGCGGTGCAGAACCGCTTCAGCACAGCCATTTCCAATGCCCAGACCACTTCTGAAAATGTCAGTGCGTCCCGCTCGCGGATCTTGGACGCTGATTTCGCGGCCGAAACCGCCAATCTGACCAAAGCCCAGATCCTGCAGCAGGCGGGCACGGCGATCCTGGCCCAGGCCAACCAGGTGCCCCAGACGGTGCTCTCGTTGCTGCGATAAGAAAAGCGAAAGCCCCAAAAA
Source organism: Candidatus Macondimonas diazotrophica (assembly GCF_004684205.1). Classification (NCBI taxonomy): domain Bacteria; kingdom Pseudomonadati; phylum Pseudomonadota; class Gammaproteobacteria; order Chromatiales; family Ectothiorhodospiraceae; genus Candidatus Macondimonas; species Candidatus Macondimonas diazotrophica. The sequence goes on along the minus strand of NZ_SRIO01000004.1, from coordinate 94,336 downwards.
ATGCCGCAGCCCCGCTTTTCGGGCTGCGGCTACTCTTCAATAAAGGGTGTCCGGCGATATCAGCATCTCGGTTCCGGCAATCGCTGCCCGACCCCGACCCCCACCAATCGGGAGTGAGTCATGGCATCCATCAGCTCTCCGGGTCTCGGTTCGGGACTGGATGTCAACGCCTTGGTGCAAGGCTTGGTACAGGCCGAACAACAGCCTGCGCAATTGCGCCTGGATCAGCGCGAGACGCAACTGCAGACACGCTTGTCGGCATTCGGCGCACTGAAAGGGGCCTTGGTCGCCTTGCGCGACAGCCTGACTGCCTTGAGCGGCTCCGGGTTGTTCGGTCAGATCAAGGCCACGATTTCACAACCGGAATTGTTTACGGCCACGGCCTCGAGCGACGCAAGCGCCGGCGAATACCGCATTGAAGTCGTGCAGATGGCAAGCGCCCACAAATTGCTCTCAGGTGCTTTCGCAGCGAATACCGCGATCGGCACCGGAACACTGGCGATTACCGCGGGTGGAACTTCATTCGAGGTGGCAATCGATGAGAACGGCCAGACACTGAGCGCCATCCGGGATCGCATCAACGCGGCCACTGGCAACCCGGGCATCGTGGCCCGAGTGGTCGACGGCGACGATGGCCAACACCTGATTCTCACCCAAGGCAAGACGGGCAGCGATCAAGCCATCACCATCACCACAAGTGGGGGCAATGGCGGACTGGCAAGCCTGGTCCATGACCCGCTCAATGCCGTGACCGGCAATTACACCGAGCAAAGCCCGGCGCACAATGCGCAGATTCGGATTGACGGCGTCTTGCGCAGCAGTCCGACCAACCGCATCGAGGATGTGGTGGACGGCGTGGATCTGGAGCTGCTCGCTGCCAATCCCGGCAACCCGGCCGATATGCAATTGGCGCTGGACTCGACCGGGGCGAAGGACGCCATCAAGAAATTTATCGAAACCTACAATGCATTGATCAGCACCCTCGGCAACCTCAGCCGCTATGACCCCGAGTCCAAGTCCGCCGGCCCGCTCCTGGGAGACTCCGCGGCACGCGCCCTGGGCGCGACACTCCGCCGCGAACTCAGCACCCCCTTGAGCGACACCACGAATGACCTGCGCGTATTGAGCGCCATTGGCATCACGAGCGACAAGGCGGGGAATCTCACGCTGAAAGCATCTCGGCTCGATGAGGTACTCAAGAACGACCCTACGGCCGTGTCAGCCCTATTGACCGGCGATGGCGGCCTGCTCGATCGGCTGGAGCCGGTCGTCACCGGCTATGGCGGCACCAGCGGTGTGGTCGATGCCCGCACCCGCAGTTTGCAGGACGCCATCCGCGGATTGACCCAGGACCGGGAGCGACTGGATCAACGCATGGAAAATCTGCAGAACCGCTACCTCGCCCAGTTCACGGCCTTGGACAAGCTTGTCGGCCAGCTTCAGAGCACCAGCAGTTTTCTCACCCAGCAGATTGCCAACATGAATGCGCTCAACAGCCGCTGAACCCTGTGCCAGAGGATTGACGCTCGAACGGCCCGTGATCACGTGTTTCCGGCGCAATCCGGGCCAAAAGCGGATTCGCCGCACTGCGGCCGTGTGCCAAATGATTGATTGAAAACAAATGGCCCGATATTTGCTGGTGACCACGCGATGCGGGCGCTTTCTGCGGAGACAGCCACGATGAAACCTGCCTTCTCGAACAGTCTGGGAATTCACGAAGACGCACTGAAAGTCTGGACGGCGCGCACGCGTCTGCTTGCCGCCAACATTGCCAATGCCGATACGCCTGGATTTCTGGCCAAGGACGTGGACTTCAAGGCCGTCCTGTCTCGGGCCACCAGCCAATCCGGGAACCTCGCGCTTTCCGGGACCGATGCACGACATCTGCCCTCCAGCGGCGTGCACGACCACGTCCGTTACCGGGTCCCGACCCAACCGGCGCTGGACGGCAACAGCGTCGACCTGCAACAGGAACAGGGCGCGTTTGCGGAAAACGCGGTGCATTACCAGGCCACGCTGCAGTTCATCCAGAGCCGTCTGCGCAGCCTGCAACAGGCCATCACTGGGGGAGAACGCTGACCATGTCGCTGTTTGATGTCTTTACCATCGCTGGCTCGGCACTGGAAGCGCAATCGGTCCGGCTCAACCTGACGGCCAGCAACATGGCGAACGCAAACAATGTGGCCGGCTCGGCTCAGGAGGCCTATCGCGCCCGTCAGCCTTACTTCGCCCCCTTGTTGAAGGATGCGCTCGCCTCGACGAATGGCAACGACGTCGCCGCTGCCGGCGTTCGCACCTTGGGCGTTCTGGAAAACCCGGCGCCGCCCCCACGCCTGTATCAACCTGGCCATGCGCTGGCCGATAAGGACGGATATGTCTACGGCAGCAACGTCAATCCAATCGACGAACTGGTCAACATGATTTCCGCATCCCGCTCTTACCAGAACAACGTCGAGGTGCTCAATACCAGCAAGGAATTGCTGCTGCGCACCCTCATGCTGGGCCAATAGGAGGCACGCCATGACGGCCATCCCGACCAATAGCACCATTGATTCGCTGGGCTTGTCCGTGGCCCAGAAATCCACCGCCTCGACCCAAGGCGAGTTGGGGCAGGATGACTTTTTGCTGCTGATGACGACCCAGCTGCGCAATCAGGATCCGACCCAGCCGATGGATAACGGTGCCTTCCTCGGTCAACTGGCACAGTTCAGCACCGTCAGCGGCATCCAGGAAATGCAAGCAGGCTTCGCAGACCTCGCCAACAGTCTGTACACCAATCAGGCCTTGCTCGGCTCATCGCTGGTTGGACGCAAGGTCTTGATTCCGGCCACGACGGTGACCCTTGCAGAACAAGGCACCATTCAAGGCCAGCTCCCAGCCGACGCCGGCCCCGACACCCGGATCAGAATCCTCGACGCGGCCGGCCAGCCGGTACGCACCCTCGCCCCAACGCGGACCGAGAATGGAATGTCATTTACCTGGGATGGCCTGGATGCCAATGGTGAGCGCCTCGCTCCGGGGGATTATCGGGTGGAAACCGTCGGAACGGCGGGCAATTACGCGCCGGGCATTGCGCTCGAAATGGAAGTGAGCAGCGTAAGCCTTGGCCGGACCGGTCAGGCGCTTCGCCTGAATCTAGCCAATGGCCAAAGCGTCGAACTGACCCAGGTGCAGCAGATTCGCTGATCGTAACCCCCAGTCTCTACCCAGCTTTCCGAGGATTCCGTCATGAGTTTCCAAGTCGCACTGACCGGCCTGTCCGCCGCTTCCACCGACCTTGCCGTGACCGCCAACAACATCGCCAATAGCAACACCACCGGCTTCAAGGAATCACGTACCACCTTCGCCGATGTCTATGCCGTGTCCTACCAAGGAATCAGCGCCACCACACCCGGCAGCGGCGTGCGGGTCGCCGGTGTCCAGCAACAGTTCAGCCAGGGCAGCATCGATTACACGAACAACAACCTCGATCTGGCGATCAGCGGCGATGGCTTTTTCATCGTCAGTCAGGGCGGAAGCCCCGAGTACACCCGCGCCGGATCGTTCGCCGTGGATCGGGACGGCTATGTCGTTGCACCCACCGACGGCGCGCGCCTGCAGGTTTATCCGCCCATCAGCGGCTCCGAAAGTTTCAATACCGGCGGACTCGCCGACCTGAGACTGGAAGCTGGCGCCGGGGCGCCGCAGGCCTCGAGCATCATTCAGCTCGGCGCCAACTTCAAGGCCGACGCAACGCCCCCGCCCGTCGCCACATTCGATCCGGCCGACCCCGAAAGCTACAACAACGCCGTCTCCACGACGGTCTACGATTCGCTGGGCACGGCGCGCACAGCGACGCTCTACGTCGTCAAGGACAGCGCCACGCCGAACACCTGGTCCAGCTATCTCTACGTCGACGGAACCGCCGTCGGCGCCGCGCAACCCGTCACCTTCAACGCCAACGGCAGCCTCGCCACGCCTGCAGGCGGCAGTGCGGCCTATGGCGCATTTACCCCGACCAATGGCGCCGACCCGTTGAATCTGACCGTCGACTTCTCCGGCACCACGCAATACGGCGGCAGCTTCAGTACCAACCGGCTGACGCAGGACGGCTATGCCAGCGGTGAGTTGAGCGGCATCGACATCGACAGCAGCGGCGTGGTGCAGGCGCGCTACAGCAATGGCCGGTCGATCCCGCTGGGGAAAATCGCCCTGGCCGATTTTCCCAATCCTGAGGGCCTGCAGAAACAGGGCGATACGCGCTGGACGGAAACCTTTGCCTCCGGTGCGCCGCTGCGCGGCGAGGCCGGTACCAGTAGCCTCGGGTTGATCCAATCGGGGGCGCTGGAAGCATCCAATGTCGACCTGACAGCGGAGCTGGTGCAGATGATCATTTCGCAGCGCGGCTTTCAGGCCAATGCACAGATGATCTCCACCATGGATGAAATCACGCAGACCGTGATCAACATCCGCTGATCCGGCGGCTGAGGAGGGCTCCGAACCATGGACAAAATGCTGTACATCGCCATGAGCGGCGCCGGCCAGATCCAGCGTGCACAAACGCAGATCAGCCACAACCTCGCCAACGCCAGCACGGTCGGATTCAAGGCGGATCTGGATGCCTTCCAGGCACGCGCGCTTTACGGCGACGGTCATCCAAGCCGGGTGTATACCGAAGCCGCCCGCTCGGGATTCGATCGCGCTGCGGGTGCACTCATCCCGACCGGCGGTGAACTCGACGTGGCCATCGAGGACCGTGGATTCATCGCCGTCCAGGCTCCCGATGGCGGTGTGGCCTATACCCGTGCGGGCGATTTGCGACTGACCAATACCGGCTTGCTGGAAACGGGTGCCGGCCATCCGGTGCTGGGACAAAACGGCCCCATTGTCCTGCCGCCCGGCAGTCGGATCGAAATCGGGCGGGACGGGACCCTTTCCCTCGTCCCGCCCGGCGAGCGTCCCAATACCCTGGCGGTCCTGGATCGCGTCGAGTTGGCCGATCCGGATCCAGCGCAGTTGACCAAGGATGAGGCCGGTCTGTTTCGGCTGCCCGACGGCCAGCGCGCCGATCCCTCGGCGGAGGTCCGCCTGATTCCCGGCATGCTCGAGGCCAGCAATGTCCAGGCCAGCCGCGCGTTGATCGACATGATCGCCCTCGCTCGGCAATACGAGATGCAGGTCAAGCTGATGAAAACAGCCGAAGACAACGACGCTGCAGCCAGCCAGCTGCTGCGGATGGAATAAATCGCTGAGAGAAGGAAACACTGATGGATCCGGCACTTTGGGCTTCGAAAACCGGTCTGGATGCCCAGCAGACCCGCATGGCGACCATTGCCAACAACCTGGCCAATGCCAACACCACCGGCTTCAAGCGCGGCCGGGTGGTATTCGAGGATCTGATCTATCAGAACCTGCGTCAGGTCGGTGCTCAGAGCAGCCAGCAGACCCAATATCCTTCCGGTCTCAACCTGGGGACGGGTGTGCGCGTGGTGGCCACCGAAAAAATCTTTACCCAGGGCAACCTGGTCCAGACCGGCAACGCGCTGGACCTCGCCATCCAGGGACGCGGCTTTTTCCAGATCCTGATGCCGGATGGCAGCCTGGGCTATACCCGTGATGGCTCGTTCAATCTGAATGATCAAGGCCAGCTGGTGACCGCCAATGGCTATGTCGTCCAGCCCGGCATCACCATTCCTCAAGGCGCGCAAAGCGTGACCGTCGGTGGCGACGGAACGGTCACCGTGCAGCTTCCCGGTCAGGCCGCCCCGGTGCAGCTCGGCGCCCTGCAAACCGCGGATTTCGTCAATCCCACGGGCCTGCAACCGCAAGGCCAGAACCTGTTCATGGAGTCCGCTGCCTCGGGCCCGGCGCAGCTCGGCACCCCGGGGCTCAACGGCCTGGGCACGCTGCTGCAAGGCACCGTCGAAAGCGGCAATGTGAATGTGGTGGAAGAGCTCGTGAACATGATCGAGACCCAACGTGCTTATGAAATGAACTCCAAGGCCATCAGCACGACGGATCGCATGCTCGAATATCTCAACAACAATCTGTAAGACCACACCGCCGTGAACGCGCTGCTGCATCGATCGCGAACCCTCCCCGGACTCGGCCTGGCGACCGCCTGGCTGCTGGTTGGCTGCGCCGGAGCGCCGCCGACCCGGGTGACCGAGGTTCCCCCGCCCACATTGCCCGCGGTTCAGCCGATCGACAAAAGCCCCAACGGGGCCATCTACCGGCCGGAAACCGAACGGGCGCTGTTCGAGGATCGAACGGCACGGCGCGTGGGCGACGTGCTGACCATCGTCCTCACGGAGCGCACCGACGCAAGCAAGAGTGCCTCCACCCAGACTTCCAAGAGCCAGAGTGTGGAGATCGCCGACCCGACCCTGTTCGGCCGAAACGTCACCTGGGGCGGCAAACCGCTGTTGAGCGCGTCGATCGAAGGCGATCGCGATTTCAATGGCGAAGGCGCCAGCCAGCAAAGCAACCGACTCACTGGCAGCGTCACGGTCCAGGTCGTGGGCCGCCATCCAAACGGCAACCTGCTGGTGAAAGGTGAAAAATGGCTCACCCTGAACCAGGGACAGGAATTGGTGCGGGTCGAAGGCATTGTGCGGCCAACCGACATCACGCCGGACAACACCGTGGCCTCGACGCAGGTGGCCGATGCCCGGATCACCTACAGCGGGCGCGGCGCGCTGGCCGACAGCAACGCGATGGGATGGCTGGCGCGGTTTTTCAATCATCCCGTGTGGCCGTTCTAGGGAGGCATGATGCGTCTGCAATCCTTACATGGCCGCGTGCGGCAACGGATTCTCATCGGCCTGCTGCTGATGATCACCTCGGGCGTCCCGATCGCACAGGCCGAACGCGTCAAGGATCTCGCCAGCGTGCAGGGTGTTCGCAGCAACCAGCTGGTAGGCTACGGCCTGGTCGTCGGGCTGGACGGCACCGGAGATCAGACCAGCCAGGCCCCCTTCACCATCCAGAGCATCCGGAACATGCTGGCCGAATTCGGCATCATCGTTCCGCCGGATGCCAATCCGCAGCTCAAGAATGTGGCCGCGGTCTCGGTACAGGCCGAGTTGCCGGCCTTTGCCAAGCCGGGCCAGCGCATCGATGTCACCGTGGCCTCTATCGGCAATGCCAAGAGCCTGCGCGGCGGCAGCCTGCTGATGACGCCGCTCAAAGGCGCCGATGGCCGGGTGTACGCCATGGCACAGGGCAATCTGGCCGTCGGCGGCCTGGGCGTATCGGGACGCGATGGATCTCGTATCAGCATCAACATCCCGAGCGCCGGCCGAATTCCCGGCGGCGCTTCGGTGGAACGGGAAGTCCCCAGCGGTTTCGCCCACGGCGACGCGATCCAGCTGAACCTGCACAACCCTGATTTCACCACCGCCAACCGCCTGTCGGAAGCCATCGAACAACGCTTCGGGTCGGGAATCGCACGCGCCCAGGACGCCGCATCGGTCACCATCCGGGCCCCTGCCAGCGCCGAACATCGCGTGGCCTTTCTCGCGGCGCTCGAGAACCTTGAACTGGAGCCAGGGGGAGCCCCGGCCAGAATCATCGTCAACAGCCGAACCGGAACGGTGGTCATCAATCAGGAAGTGCGTGTCTCCCCCGCCGCCGTGACGCACGGCAGTCTGACCGTCACGATTCGCGAGGATTTTCGTGTGTCCCAGCCCGAACCGTTCGGCCAGGGCCGCACCGTCGTGACGCCGGACACGGGCATTGAAGTGAGTCAAGCGAACAATCGCATGTTCCTGTTCGCACCCGGCGTGGGTCTCGCCGAGATCGTCCGGGCTGTCAACGAAGTGGGCGCCGCGCCCGGCGATCTGGTCGCCATACTGGAAGCGCTCAAGGAAGCCGGTGCCCTGCGTGCCGAGCTGGTTGTGATCTGATTCCGAGGATGTCCGCATGATCCATGCCCCCAATACCTTTGCTGCCGACCCAAAGAGCCTGGATACCTTGCGGGAGCGGCTCCGCAATGAGCCGGATCAGGGGCGAACCGAAGTGGGACGTCAATTCGAGTCGCTGTTTATTCAGATCATGCTCAAGAACATGCGCAGCGCGACCATCAGCCCCGGCGTGACCGACTCGGATCAGAGCCAGTTCTATCAGGAACTGTTCGATACCCAGATCAGCCAGCAACTGGCTCAGGGACAGGGCCTCGGTATCGGAGAACAGGTGACCCGCCAGCTTGATCCGGCACCCGTGCGGCCGCGCGCCGACTCGTCCGCGGAGGCGGCCGCACCTGGACTGTTTCAGAATCTGACGCTGAACCGGCCCACTCTGACCCCGCCGACGCACGCCGTCCGGCCAGCGCCTCTCCCGGCCTTCACCGCGTTCGCAGCGGCGCCACTTCGCTCCGCCCCCGCGTCGGGTCATGCCGAACCGGCGCCGCGCGCGCGCAGCGTCGAACCGGTCAATCGGCCACCGCAACTGGCCGCCCCTGCTCGCGATGCAATGGCGACCCGGATCGCATCCGCTGCCGAACGTGTCGATTGGCCGCCGAACTCGCCGGAAGCCTTCATCGGCGCCCTCTGGCCCCATGCCCAACGGGCCGCCGAGGATCTCGGAGTCTCGCCCAAGGTGCTCCTGGCCCAGGCCGCTCTCGAAAGTGGTTGGGGGAAGCGTCAGATACGGCATCCCGATGGCCGCACGAGTTTCAATCTGTTCGGCATCAAGGCCGGCCGCGGCTGGGAGGGTGAACGCGTACGGGTATCGACGCTGGAATACACCGGTACCGTGAGCGAGCGGCGGCTGGAGCACTTCCGGGCCTATGATTCGTTGTCGGACGCCTTTGCTGATTATGTCCGGCTGCTCAAGAACAATCCCCGTTATCAGGATGCGCTGGGCGCCGGCAATGATCACGGCGCCTTTGCCGATGCCTTGCAACGCGCCGGTTACGCTACCGACCCGAACTATGCCGCGAAGATCAAGCGCATCATGGCGACGCGCATGACCCATTTGGATCAACCCGAACCCGGCACGAGCCTGGTTTGATCGGAGTCGTTCGTCATGGCCGACATGTTTTCTTCCGGGGTATCCGGGCTTCTGGCCTTCCAGAACGCCCTGACGACCACCAGTCACAACATCAGCAATGTCGCCACCGAGGGCTACAGCCGTCAGCGGGTCGAGCTGGGCACCCGCCCCGCCGAACTGCAGAACGATTTCTACCTCGGAACCGGCGTCAATAGCCAAACCGTCCGGCGCAGCTACGATCAATTGCTGACCGAGCAGGTCCGCAACACGGGCAGTGCAGCCGCGCAGATGGATCGCTATGCGACACTCGCCGCTCGCCTCGACAACCTGCTTGCGGCGCCTGGCACCTCCATCTCTCCCATGCTGACGCAGTTTTTCAACGACATCGAGCGCCTTGCGGAAAACCCATCCGGCATCCCCGAACGTCAGGTGGTGCTGACCGATGCCGAGTTGCTTGTGGATCGTTTCAACGCGCTCGACGCACAGTTGAACAACCTGCAAGCCGAGACGAACAGTCAAATCGCAAGCGATGTCACGGAAATCAATCGACTTTCCAGAAATGTCGCCGAGCTCAACGGACAAATCGCACTCGCTCAAAGTCGGGCCAACGGCACGCCCCCGAATGATCTGCTCGATGCGCGTGACGAAGCCCTGCGCCAGCTGGGAGAAAAAGTTTCGATTCAGACCGTTGCCCAGGACAACGGCGCGGTCAATGTGTTTGCAGGTAGCGGTCAGGCCCTGGTTGTGGGGCAGACCGCAACGCCGCTGGCCACCGTCGCCAATGCCTATGAACCGACTCGACTGGAAATTGCCTATGGCAGCCCCACTGGTCCCCAGGTGAGCAACCAGCTCACCGGCGGCAGTCTCGGCGGGACACTGGCCTTTCGGCGCGAAACGCTCGACGTCGCACGCAACAGTCTGGGCCAGCTGGCGATTGGCGTTGCCGAGACGGTCAACGAACAACATCGCATGGGCATGGATCTCAACGGTCAGTTGGGCGCCGCGGTCTTTGCAATCGATGCCCCGGGGGTTCTGCCGCATCGCGACAATGCCGGCACCGCGACCGTGGCAGCGAGCATCACCGATCCCCGAGCGCTGACGGCATCCGACTACCAGGCGCGTTACGATGGCAGCCAATGGGAGATCACCCGCCTGTCGGATGGCATGCAGACCAGCGGCAACCTGCCGTTGGCGCTGGACGGCATCACCATCGACCTCACCGGAACGCCGGCGGCGGGCGATCGGTTCCTGATCCAGCCGACTGCGGGAGGAGCGGCCAGTCTGCGCGTGGTGATCGATGACCCCCGCGAACTCGCCGCAGCCAGCCCCGTTCGTACCCGCGCTGCCCTCAGCAACGCGGGAACGGGGCGCATTGATGCCGGGCTCGTCGTCGATCCGACCGATCCCGCCCTGATGACGCCAGTCACCATCGAATTCCTCACGCCCACCACCTATTCCATCAATGGCAGCGGCAGTTTTGCCTACAGCGCGGATGCCGCAATCGCCATGAATGGCTGGGAGATCCGGATCAATGGGGCACCTCAAGCGGGCGATCAGTTCACCGTCGCGCCAAACAGCGGCGGCGTCGGCGACAACCGCAACGCATTGGCGCTGGCCGGGCTGCAATCACAAAGCCTGCTGGACGGCGGGAGCGCAACCTACGGTGAGCGGTACGAGCGTGTGGTGGGTGAAGTGGCCAATCGCAGTCGTCAGGCCGCGCTGGGACGGGACACGCAACGCCTGCTCGTCGATCAGGCCCGCGCGGCGCGCGATGCGGTCTCCGGCGTGAACCTGGACGAAGAAGCGGCGCAGATGTTGCGGTTTCAGCAGGCCTATCAAGCCGCCGCGCAGGTCATCGCGACGGCAGATGGCCTGTTCCAAACCCTGCTGGACGCCTTGCGGAGATAACCATGCGCATTTCTACCGCCCAAGCTCAAAGCCAACTGGTCCAGACGATGCTGGACAAACAAACCCAGCTCGCGCGCACTCAGCAGCAACTGGCGACCGGCCAGCGTCTGCTCGCCCCCGCCGACGATCCCTCGGCGGCGTTGCGGACACTGGCGCTGGATCGCGCCCTGGATCGGCTGACCACGTTCGGGCGCAACAGCGATCTGGCTCAAAGCCGCCTGCAGGCCGAGGAAGGCGCACTGGCGGCCATGGGGGACATCCTGTTGCGCGCACGCGAGTTGGCACTGCAGGCCAATACGGCGGCACAGGATGGCCTCAGCCGGAACGCGATCACCGCCGAATTGCGCGTACTCCAGGATCAGCTTCTGGATGTCGCGAATCAGACCGATGCGCAGGGCGAGTTCCTGTTCGGGGGGTATCAGAGCCGGCAAACGCCATTCCTGCGCGACGCCAGCGGCACCGTCAGCTATACGGGCGATGCAGGCCAACGCTTGGTGTCCATCGGCCAGAATCGGCTCGTGGCCGTCAGTGATTCCGGCGAGCGGGTCCTGCTCACGGCGCGCGACGGCAACGGCGTCTTCCGCACGGCTGCCGAATCCGCCAATACCGGCAGCGGGCGCATCGATGCCGGCAGTGTCGTGGACCGGTCCGCATGGGTCGCGGACACCTATACCCTGGTCATGACGACGCCTGATCAATACGAGATCCGCGATGGCACCGGCGGTGTCATCGGCTCAGGGGCATATGTCGCCGACAGTGCCATCGTGTTCAACGGCATTCAGGTCACGGTCAGTGGTACACCTAAGGCCGGCGATCAGTTTCAGCTCCGTCCCAGCGCGCATCAGGACATCTTCAGCACATTGGCTCAGGTGACCCAGGCGGTATCCAGCCTGGATGGCGATCCGGCTGAATCCGCCCGTGAAATCAGCGCGCTCGGACGTGGCATCGAGGAAATCGATCAAGCGCTGAGCCATCTGCAAACCATCCGCACGGAGGTGGGCAGCCGCATGGCGACGCTCGATCAGCAACGGGAAATCAATGCCGATGAGGTCCTGAACCTGCAATCCCTGCGCTCGCAGTTGCAGGATCTGGATTACACCGAGGCAATCGGCCGGTTGAATCTCCAAACCGTGGCCCTGCAGGCCGCTCAGCAGAGCTATCTCAAGGTTCAAGGTCTGTCGCTGTTCAACCTGATGCGCTGACCGGCCATGGTAGCCCTTCGGGGCGCGACCAACGCAGCCGCGCGCCGACCGCATTCGGGGGAGCGGCGAAAGCCGCTGCGACCCATGTCTCGGCCACCGCTGCCAGTTCCCCGTCCACCCAGAGCAGCGGCAAGCGATCGCGGACCCAGGGGGCGATCCCCGCTTGGCGGCACAGTTCGGTCAGGAGTTTGCGATGCACCTGACCCGGCAGACGGATTCGCTCGCCGCCACGCCGGAAGCGGACTTCCACATGGCGGCCTGTGAGGCGTGCCGGATCGAGGCCGCCCAGCGTGGATTCCAGATCCAGGGTCCCCAACCCGGACGGCAACGCCAGAGGACCGCGGGGATCCGGCCAGTCCAGACTGCCCGATGGCGCGTCGGGCAGCGGCGCCATGGCATAGGCGTAATGCCGGTGGCGCCGAATCTCCCCGCCCCGATAGCGCAGCAGCACCTGCCGATCGGTGCCCGCATGCGCCAATTGCTGCGCAATGGTGCTCAGCATGCGCGCACTCGGCAATGGCAAGCCGATACGCGCAAGCCAATGACGAAGCAACAGGTCGCGTTCGACGCGGGAATGGGCAAGCCACGGCGCCAAGGCCAGTGCGCCGTCGATCACGACCGCTGTATGCGCGTTGGCTTCCGACCAGCACTCGAGCTGGCGCGCAGCCTGGGCACAATGGTGGGCGCTGCGCGACACCGTCTGCGCCGCCTGCGGCCAGCGTTTGCGCAACAGCGGCAGCACCACACCGCGCAGGAAGTTGCGATCCAAGGACGGATCCGCGTTGCTCGGATCCTCGAGCCACCGCAATCCGCGACGCACCGCGTAGTCGTGTAACTGCGCCCGCGTGAGCGACAGGAGCGGTCGCGCCACAAAACCCGGGGCAAGACGACGCCACGGCGCGATCGCCGCCAAACCGGCCGGGCCCGCACCGCGCAGGGCCTGGAGCAGAAAGGTCTCGAGCTGGTCATCGGCGTGATGGGCCGTTAACAGCACTTGGCCCGCATCGAGCTGCGCAGCCAGCGCAGCATAGCGAGCTTCGCGCGCCCAGGCCTCCACACTCGCCCCGGTCGGGGGATCGTCCGTCAGCGTGAGAAGCGTGAAGTCGATCTCCCGCTCCTGGCACCATACCCGACAGTGCGCACCCCAGTCGGCACTGTTCGGATGCAACCTGTGATCGACATGAATGGCGTGAAAGGGTGGCAGTGCGCTCCGGTCCTGCAGGACCAGATCCATCAGCACCGTCGAGTCGAGGCCGCCGCTGAATCCGATATGCCAGCGGGACGCGTCAGGCCAGTGCTGAACGACCTGCCGGAAGGCATCTCGCACAGCTGCGGTCACGACCGCTCAACTCTCCCGATAGGGCCCATATCCCATCAGCCGCTCCCGACGCCGCTCAATCAGTCGCGCCCGATCGAAGGTCTGCAATTCGTCGAGACTCTGGATCAGAAAACTCTTCAGACGCTCCGCCATCAAGACAGGGTCGCGATGCGCGCCCCCCAAGGGTTCTTCGATCACCGTATCGATCAAACCGAGTTCGAGCACCCGATCCGACGTGATGCCCATGGCTGCAGCGGCCTCCTCGGCGCGCGCGGCATCCTTCCACAGGATGGAGGCACAGCCTTCCGGCGAGATCACCGAATAGATCGAATACTGCAGCATCGCCACCCGATCGCCGACGCCGATGGCCAGCGCGCCACCGGAGCCGCCTTCGCCGATTACCGTGCACACGATGGGGGTCCCCAACCGCGCCATGACGAACAGATTTCGGGCAATGGCCTCGCTCTGTCCCCGCTCTTCCGCATCGATTCCGGGGTAGGCGCCCGGCGTATCGATCAGGGTGAGCACCGGCAGGTCGAAGCGCTCAGCCATTTCCATCAGGCGTTGCGCCTTGCGATAGCCTTCCGGGCGCGGCATGCCGAAGTTACGCCGGATCTTTTCCTTGGTGTCGCGGCCCTTCTCCTGGCCGATCACCATGACGGGCCGGCCGTCCAGCCGCGCCACGCCGCCCACGATGGCCGCGTCATCCGCAAACGACCGGTCACCGTGCAGTTCCTCGAAATCGGTGAAGATCGTCTGAATGTAATCAAGTGCATGCGGGCGACGGGTATGCCGCGCCAATTGCGAGACCTGCCAAGGCGTGAGCTTTGAAAAAATCGTCGCGGTCAACGCCCGGCTCTTGGCTTCGAGACGCTGGATTTCTTCGCTGATGTTGACTGCGGAGTCATCCCCTACATGCCGGAGTTCTTCGATTTTCGCTTCGAGTTCGGCGATGGGCTTTTCAAATTCAAGGAAGTTGAGCTGCATGGTCTGCCTGTCGTCAGATCGGCGAGGGCCACATTGCACCAGAAAACCCCCTCGCTGTCCAAGCCAGACCGAATTCATTCTGCGCCGCGATCGCTCAGCGTCCCAACCCTCGTGCCGATAAGGCGATTACTGGCAGTCGGAAACAATAGCCGGTCCACCGAGGAGGAGAAAATCGTGAGAAGAGTCACATCTTGCGCCTGGGTACTTTCTGCGGCATTGGCCCCGTTTACGGTTCAGGCCGAACTGATTGAGCTGTCAGACGCCGAACTGAGCCGTATCGAGGGCACCAATGGGCTTGGCACCTGGAATCCGGGACCCGCCATGATCGAGCCACAGCAGCCGGCCGTTCCGATTTCCAGTCCCTGGACGCTCAATGCCGAATGGGAGGCAATCGGACTCAGCCTTCCCACCGTCGCGCCCCCGTTCACCTGGGCCATGAGCCTGCGCGATTCCCTCGATCCGGTGACGTTGCCTTCGATTCAGCCTTTCGCGTCCAGATTGCATTCATTCCCCGGGCTGGCAGGAACGGTCACCGGCGCTTCTCTGAGCCTGGCCGGCGCCTATCTGCTCACGCTGAATGGGCAGTACATCCTGGCGCGTTGATCGCCGGCACGCGCCACCATCAGCCCGACGATCCGTATTGCGATGTCGCCCGCGCTACAATCAGCGCTGTTCGCGAAACCAAGGGATTGGAAGATGACCAGGGGATGGTCCAGCCAAAGCCTGCGTGCCATGGGATGGGCAATAGCGGCTTATTTCGCCGCCATGGTCATCAGCAGTGTCGCCCTGTCCGGGCTCACCCGGCTTTATCTGGGTGTCCGGGGATGGGATGACGCCCAGATTCATGACTTCTTGACCCGGCAATTTCAGTCCTATCCCCAAATGGTGCTGGCCATCCTACCCGGCGTGTCGGCGGCCGGGGCGGCGGGATACACGGTAGCGAACCGCGTCACCGCGCTGGAATATTGGCATGCCCTCGGCATCGCGCTGCTGACTGCGCTGATCTTCACTGGGCCCGTGATGACGCGCTTGCCGCTGTGGTATACGCTCATGACCGTGACGCTGAGCGTGGTCGCGGCGCTTTTCGGCGCTTCATTTCCCAAGAGATACAGAATGACATCAAACCCTTGATTCGCAGGGGATGGCTCAGCCTTGAAGGGCCGCAGCCCGAGGAAATCGCGTCGCCGCCGACGGTGCGGGACGCGCGTATTCCAGTTGCACGGCTTCAACGCCCAGCAGATCGCGCAAGCGCTGCAGCAGATCGCCGGACGGCTGAATGCGCCAGGATTCCCCTGCACAGAGCATCGCCTCGGCGATTGGTGTCCGGTAGACGATGCGCACCGGGCAGGATCCCCCCCGGAACGGTTCCAATCCATCGACAAGCCGATCGATCAGCGTGGCAGAAGTTTCATCCAGCGTCAGGGTGAGGCGTTTGCCATAGCGCAGCCGCATCTGCTCAAGATCCAGCAGCTGACGCGGCGTCAGCCGGAAATTACCCGAGTAGTCGTCGTAGCCGAAACTCCCCTCGACCACCAGCAGTTGGTCTTTCACGATCAGATGTTGATAGCGCTGGTATTGATCCTCGAACACCGCCACCTCCAGGCGTGCGGAACGGTCATCCAGCGTCAGAAACGCGCGCTTGCCGGCCTGGCGCCGAATCGCGACGACCAGCCCCGCAACCACCACATCCCGTTTCTGCCCCGATCCGCCCTCCGTCGTCCCGGTGGAAAGATTGCTCAGCCGATCGGAGACAAACTGTCGCAAATCTGCTTCAAACTGGGTAATCGGGTGGCCCGTGAGATAGAGGCCAAGGGTCTCTTTTTCTTCCTGCAGGCGCTGGGCTTCAGGCCATTCGGGGATCCCGGCCGTGGCCAACAGCGCCGGCCGGACGGGCTCACTGCCCAGGCCGAACAAGTCATCCTGCCCCACAGCGCCGGCACGCCCCTGCTGCTCCGCCAGGCGAAGCGCCTCATCCAGACCCTGCATCATCCCGGCGCGCGTTGGGCCCAGCGTATCCATCGCACCGGCGCGGATCATGGCCTCGAGCGCCCGTCGGTTGACCCGCCGCCCATCAACGCGGCAGCACAGATCCACCAGATCCTTGAAAGGCCCGCCGCCGGCACGCTCCTCCACAATCGCATCAATCGCACCCCGTCCCACACCCTTGATGGCACCCAGGCCGTACTGCAGCCGGTCCGGTGCGGGGGCGCTGAAGCGGTAATCGGACTGATTCACATCCGGCGTCTGCACCGTGAGCGCCATGGCCCGGCACTCGTCGATCAGGTTCACGACCTTGTCGGTGTGATCCATATCGGCCGACAGCACGGCTGCCATGAACGCGGCCGGATAGTGCGCCTTGAGATACGCGGTCTGGTAGGAGAGGAGCGCATAGGCCGCCGAGTGCGACTTGTTGAAACCGTAGCCGGCGAACTTCTCCATCAGGTCGAAGATGTGCGTCGCCGTCGCCTCCGGCACGCCGCCAGCCTGTGCACCGGCCAGAAAAATCTCGCGCTGCTTGGCCATTTCCTCGGGCTTTTTCTTGCCCATGGCGCGACGCAGCAGATCGGCGCCGCCGAGCGTATAGCCCGCCAGTACCTGCGCGATCTGCATCACCTGCTCCTGATACAGGATCACGCCGTAGGTCGGTTTGAGGATGGGTTCCAGTGCCGGATGGGGATAGTCTACCTTCGCCCGTCCGTGCTTGCGGTTGATGAAATCGTCCACCATGCCCGATTGCAGCGGTCCGGGCCGGAACAGCGCCACCAGCGCGACGATGTCTTCGAAACAGTCCGGCTGCAGGCGCTTGATCAGATCCTTCATGCCGCGCGATTCAAGCTGGAATACCGCGGTGGTCTCGCAACGCTTGAGCAAGGCAAACGTTGCAGCATCATCCAGCGGCAGCGCATCGAGCGTCAGTGGTGTTTCGCCGCGCGCGTTGCGCTCGTGGTTGATGGCCGCGACCGCCCAGTCGAGGATGGTGAGCGTCCGTAAGCCGAGGAAATCGAACTTGACGAGACCGGCGGCTTCCACGTCGTCCTTGTCGAACTGGGTCACCAGATTCTCGCCGCCCGCTTCGCAGTACAACGGCGTGAAGTCGGTGAGCTCGGAGGGCGCGATCACCACGCCGCCGGCGTGCTTACCGGCATTGCGGGCCACACCCTCGAGCGCCCGGGCCAAGTCGATCAGCACCTGCACCGCCTCATCTTCGCGGTAGAGCCGGCCGAGCTCGGGTTCCTGCTCCAGTGCCTTGTCCAGCGTGATGCCAAGTTCGAACGGGATGAGCTTCGCAATACGGTCGACGAAGCCGTAGGGATGGCCCAGCACGCGGCCGACATCGCGCACCACGGCCTTGGCCGCCATGCTGCCGAAGGTGATGATCTGGCACACCTGATCGCGACCGTAGCGCTGGGCCACATAGTCGATGACCCGATCACGACCTTCCATGCAGAAATCGATGTCGAAATCCGGCATCGATACGCGTTCCGGATTGAGGAAACGCTCGAACAGCAGATCGTAGGCAATGGGATCGAGATCGGTGATGCCAAGCGCGTAAGCCACCAGGGAGCCGGCGCCCGATCCGCGCCCCGGGCCCACCGGCACGCCGTTTTCGCGGGCCCAACCGATGAAATCGGCCACGATGAGAAAATACCCGGCAAAACCCATGCCGCTGATCACATCAAGCTCGCGGGCCAGGCGCTGGTCATAACGGACATCGTCGCCCGCCCCCGCCCGACCGCTCGCACGCCGTGCGCTCAGCCCTGCTTGGGCGACCTCACCGAGATATGCCTCCGGACTGCGTGCGTCGGGCACCGGAAACCGCGGCAGCACGTTTTCCCCGAGCCGCAATTGCAGGCTGCATCGACGGGCAATCTCGACACTGTTGGCCAACGCTTCAGGCAGATCGGCGAACAGCTCGGCCATCTGCTCGGGCGAGCGCAGAAACTGCTCAGCCGTATACTCGCGCGGTCGCCGGGGATCATCCAGCAGACGGCCGCTGTTGATGCAGACCCGCACCTCATGTGCGTCGAAATCCTCGGGCTGCAGAAAACGTACATCGTTGGTGGCCACCAGGGGTACGCCGGCACGCCCGGCCAGATCCACGGCGCCGGGGAGATAGATCGCCTCATCCGCATGGCCGATGCGGCTCAGCTCAAGATAATAGCGATCGCCGAACAGCGCTGTAGCCGAGTCCAGGAGCGTCCGCGCCTGTTCGTCCCGTCCGGCAATGAGCGCGCGACCGATCGCGCCTTCCCGCCCGCCCGATAGGGCGATCAGTCCTTCGGTACCTTCTTCGGTCAGCCAATCCCATGTGAGCAGCGGCGGGCCGCGACGCTGGCCCTCGCGGTACAACCGCGTCACCAATCGGGTCAGATGATGATAGCCCGCAAGGTTCTGGCACAGCAGCGTGAGGCGTGTGGGCGGCAAGGACTCCCCCTCATCCACCCAGACATCCACCCCGGCGATGGGTTTGATGCCCTCGCCCCGAGCCGCCTTGTAGAACTTCACCAGGCCGAACAAGTTGGACTGGTCAGTGATGCCGACCGCAGGCATGCCCAGTTCCCGCGCGCGGGCCACCAGGGGCTTGATGCGCACCAGCCCGTCGACCAGCGAATATTCCGTATGCACCCGCAGGTGGATGAAGGAAACCGTCATCCTGCACCTTCCGCCAACACGCGCCGAACCGGCGCGAAGCTGCGCCGATGGACCGGGCTTGGCCCATGCTGCCGCAATGCGGCCAGATGCGCAGCGGTCGGGTAGCCCTGATGACGCGCGAAACCGTATTCGGGGTAGCGCGCCGCAAGCTGGGTCATCTCCCGGTCACGGCTCACCTTGGCCAGAATCGACGCAGCACTGATGGCGCCCGCGTCACGATCCCCACCGATTATCGTCCGTGTCGGCATGGACAGGACGGGCGCCTGATTGCCATCGATCCACACCGCATCGGGTACTACAGGGAGGGCCTGGACGGCGCGTGCCATGGCCAGCAAGGTAGCCTGCAGGATATTCATGTGGTCGATTTCGGCGACCTCGGCGCGACCGATCGCCCAGGCATGGGCATGGATGAGAATGTGGCCGAATAGGGCTTCCCGGCGTCTGGCGCTGAGGCGCTTGGAGTCATCCAGACCCGCGATGGGTCGCTCGGGATGCAGGATGACTGCCGCCGCCAGCACCGGCCCCGCCAAGGGACCCCGACCGGCCTCATCCACGCCAGCGATCCACGTTGCGGAATGCCCTTTGATCATGCGGGCGGCAACCTCCGCGCCACACGCAGCACGGCATCGGCGGCAGCTTCGGCCCCGCCGGCCCGCAGCGTCTGGCGCAGTTGAGTGAAACGCGCGCGCATCGCCGCACCGCGGCCCGGATCGTCCAGCAACGCGAGCATCTCGTTGGCCAGCGCGTCTGGGGTTGCCGCGTCCTGGATCAGCTCGGGCACCAGCCGTTCTCCGGCGAGCAGGTTCGGCAGTGCGACATGTTCGGTGCGCACCAGATGACGCGCCAGGGCATAGGTGGTCGGCGCGAGCCGGTAGCCCACCACCATGGGGCAGCCCAGTAGCATCGCTTCGAGTGTCGCGGTGCCGCTGGCCACCAACGCCCCGTCACTCGCCTCGAGCACGTCGCGTGCACCATCCTCCAAGAGTTGCAGTGGCAGGCCCGGCGCCACCTGAACACGGGCTGCTTCAATCGGCTCGCGCAAGCCCGGATGGGCCAGCGGGACCAGGAAACGGGCATCGGAATGCCGCGCGGCCACAAGACGGGCAGCGGCGAGGAACGGTTCCGCCAGCCGGCGAACTTCGCCTTGCCGACTGCCGGGCAAGAGCGCAATGAGCGGTCCGGCATCCGGCAATCCCAGGCGCCGCCGCGCTGCTGCCCGGTCCGGTGGATCGGGCAACATGTCGGCCAGGGGATGCCCCACGAACCGTACGGGCACACCGTGCTGGCGGTAGAATTCCGCTTCGAAGGGCAGCAGGGTCAGCATCGCATCGGCCGACCGACGAATGCCCCGGATTCGCCCCTGCCGCCAGGCCCAGACCGATGGGCTGACATAGTGGACGGTGGGAATTCCTGCGGCTCGCAAACGCCGCTCGAGGCCCAGCGTGAAATCCGGCGCGTCGATACCGATGAACACATCGGGTCGATTTCGGAGGAAATGCTCGGCGAGTTCCCGGCGCAGGCGCATCAGACGGGGAACATGACGGATCACTTCGGTCAGCCCCATCACCGCCAACTCGCCGCAATCGGCCAGTGGCCGAGCGCCCGCCCCGACCATGCGCGGTCCCGCCACACCTTCCACGCGCACAGGTCGGTCCGACTGCTGACGCAGGCTTCGGATCAATGCGCCGCCCAGCTGATCACCGGACAACTCGCCTGCGACGATGCCGATGCGCAAGGCCATATCAGCGGATGATGCTGCGCGGATTGGATTCCAGGAAATGGCTGAAGCGGGCGACGTCGGGATGACCGGCCGCCAGCACCTCGAGTTCCGCGCGTGCCTGTTCCAGACGCAAGCCGCTGCGATAGAGCAGCTTGTAGGCTTTCTTGAGCACCAGGACCCGGTCGGCATCGAAGCCGTGACGGCGCATGCCTTCGGTGTTCAGTCCCGCCGGTTTGGCAGGAATGCCCGAGGCCACCACGAACGGCGGCACATCGCGATTCACGCCCGCGGCAAACTGCAAAAAGGCGTGAGCGCCGATCTTGCAGAACTGGTGCACCATGGCGAAACCGCCCAGGATGGCGTGGTCGTCGATGTGCACGTGACCGGCCAAACTGGCGTTGTTGGCCATGACGACGTCGTTGCCCAGGATGCAATCATGGGCGATGTGCACGTAGGCCATGATCCAGTTGCGGCTACCGATGCGAGTCACACCCTCGTCTTGGATCGTCCCTCGGTTGATCGTACAGTACTCGCGGATCGTGTTGCCGTCGCCGATCTCCAGACGCGTGGGTTCGCCGCGGTATTTCTTGTCCTGCGGGTCATCGCCGATGGAGGCAAACTGGTAGATGCGGTTATTGCAGCCGATCCGGGTCGGTCCCTTGATCACGACGTGGGGACCGATGACGCAACCGGCCCCGATCTCCACGCCGGGACCGATGACGCTGTAGGGGCCGATCTGAACCCCCTCGCCCAACGTGGCTCCTGAATCGATGATGGCGCGCGGATCAATCACGACCGTACCTCCGTGCCGCACACATGATTTCGGCCTCGGCCACACAGACGCCGTCGACCTCGGCACGGGTCTCGAAGCGCCAGATTTGCCGCAGCGTGCGCTGGAGCACGACGTGAATCCGCAACTGATCTCCCGGTTCGACGGGCTTCTTGAACCGCGCGCGATCCATTCCAACCAGATAGTAAAGCTGGCTCGGATCCGACGGCGTGTCGGCGCTGCGGTAAGCCAGGACACCGGTCGCCTGCGCCATCGCCTCCAGAATCAAGACGCCGGGCATGACCGGCCGCCCCGGAAAATGCCCCTGGAAGAAGGGCTCGTTGATGGTGACGTTCTTGAGGGCCACCAGATGACTACTCGGGGTGACCTCGACGATCCGATCAAGCAACAGAAACGGGTAACGATGGGGCAACAAGGCCTGAATTTGCGGAATGTCCATTTGAGTCAAGTGTCAGATCCTTCTTCATCGGCGCCCGGATCGAGGGTGCTCACCCGACGTTCCAGGCGGCGCAGACGGCCGGCCATCTCGTCCAGATGACGCACGCGCGCCATGTTGCGCTGCCAGCGGCGATTGTCGTCAACCGGCAAGCCGGATGAGTATACCCCGGGCGAATGCAGCGAATGGGTCACCATGGTCATCCCGGTAATCACAACGCCGTCGGCAATCTGCAGGTGACCGTTCATCCCCACGCCGCCACCGATCATGCAGCGTCGACCGATCACCGTACTCCCGGAAATACCGGTGCAGGCCGCAATCGCGGTATGTTCGCCGATGCGCACGTTGTGGCCGATCTGAATCTGGTTGTCGAGCTTGACGCCATCTTCCAGAACGGTATCGTCCAAGGCACCCCGATCGACCGTCGTGTTGGCGCCGATTTCCACATTGTTGCCGATTCTCACCGAGCCGAGCTGCGGGACTTTGATCCATTGCTCGCCATCCTGGGCAAAACCGAAGCCATCGGCACCGATCACAACACCGGGATGCATGACGCAACAGCGACCCATGGTGACGGCCTTGCCGACATAAACCCGCGCGACCAGCCGGCTCTGCTCGCCGATGCAGGCGTTTGCAGCGATCACGCAATGTGGCCCGATGACGGCCGCTTCGCCGACTTCGGCCCCGGCCTCGATGACACAGTGCGGCCCGATTTCGGCTTTCGAATGAACGCGGGCAGCCGGATCGACGACCGCCGTGGGGTGGATGCCCGGAACGATCGCATCAGGCGGGCAGAACAGGGTCGCCAGATGTGCAAAAACCAAATGGGGATTGGGGGAGATCAGCGCCGGTACCGGACTCGACGCCGCATCCGCATCCTGAAGCACGACGGCCCCGGCTTGGGTCTGACCGAGCGATCGCCGATAGGCGGCGCTAGCCAGAAACGCGATGTGCCCCCGCCGGCCAGGCGACAGCGAACAGACGCCGACAATGCGCGTCTCACCATCGCCCAACAAGCGACAATCAAAACGTTGGGCCAATTGGGCCAGTGTATATTCTGCCACCCTCACTTCCCGGCGGCAGATCAGCGCGCCTTGCCCTGCAATTCCTGGATTACTCGCGCCGTGATATCCATCCGCTGTGAGGCATACAGCACCCCTTCGGAAAGGATCAGGTCGAAGCCTTCACGCTCGGCCAAATCCCGAATCACGCGCGAGACATTGCGATCGATTTCTCGTAAACCCTCCATGCGGCGGGCTTGCAGCTCTTCCTCGAACTGGCGGCGCTTTCGAATCAGCTCCCGCTGGGCGGCCAGAAGCTCCCGCTCCATTTGTTCGCGTCGTTCCGGGGACAAGGTCTGAACATTGCGATCGAAATCTTCCTGCTTCTGGGTGAATGCCGTTTCCTCGCGGGCGAGCATGCGCTTGCGCTGCTCCAGATCAGCCTCGAGGCTTTCGCGAAGCGCACGGGCCTGCGGCGCCTCGCGCAGCAACTGGGCCAGGTCGATCACGCCCACTTTCATCTCCGCATGGGCCAAACTCGTCAAGCCAAGCAGGATGACCGCTACAGCCATTCGCATTGTCATTGCTCCTGTCGCGATCAATCAGAACGTGGCTCCGAAGGTGAAGCTGAACACCTCGGTATCGTCCCCCGATTCGTCGTTCAGCGGATAGGCAATGGCGAACTCCAGCAGACCGAGGATCGGTGTCAACCACTGGAAGCCAACACCGGTGGATGCACGCAGCTCGCCTGCATCGAAGTCATCATAGGTGTCGAACACATTACCGGCATCCACGAACAGGCTGAAACGCGTATTGCGACTTTCTCCGAGCAAGGTTGGGAACAACATCTCGAGCTGAGTAATGGTGCGGAAGTTGCCACCCAATGGGTTGTTGTACTCGTCCCGTGTGCCCAAGGAGCTTCCCTGGTAACCACGAACTGAATTGATGCCGCCGGCGAAGAATTTTTCGTAAGGCGGCAGGTCCGTGGTGTCGCCGTAGCTGTCGGCATAGCCCACACCGAGCCGCGCCGTGCCGATCAGGTGGCGATTGATGGGGAAATACTGCTCATAATCATAGGTCAGCTTGTAGTACTCCAGATCGGCCACGGGAATAGAGATGTCCGCAAACAGCCGATGAATATAGCCCTTGTCTGCAAAGACGGTGCGATTGCGGGTGTCGCGGACCCAGCCCGTATCGAAGGTCAGGGCATTGAACGAATCGCCGTTCTGGTCCACGAAATCGATGATCTGCTGGGGGGTACTGCCCTCGAGCACCGTCAACTGCGTGGATCGGAAGCTGCCACCCAGACGAATGCTGTCGTATTCGGTGATGGGAATTCCGTAGCGTAGCGAGCCACCCCATGTATCCGTGTCGAACCGCGAGCTGACCCGCGTCAAGGAATCGGTGGTGCGCTGGAACAGCGAGATCGTACGGCTCACGCCATCGAGCGTATAAAAAGGCTGGGTCAGCGAAGCGCTGTAGTTGCGGCTGAACTCGCTGGTCACGAAATCCAGGCTCACGCGATTACCGGTTCCGAACCAGTTGCTGTGGGAGACATTCGCATTGACCAGCACGCCCTGGCCACTGGAATAACCCACGCCGACCTGGAATGCGCCGGCACTGCGCTCGGTGACCTCATAGTCGACATCGACGAGATTGCTTTCGCCTGGCACGGGCCGCACCTGAACGTCAGCCTGCTCGATGAACGGCAAGCGCGCCAGCCGAACCCGCGAGCGGGTGACTTCGCTGGCCGCGAAGGATGCGCCCTCGTACTGACGCATTTCACGCCGCAATGCCTGGTCCTGGGTCGTGACGTTGCCTCGGAAATTGACATTGCGCACGTAGTACCGATTTCCCGGCTTGACCAGGAGATTGATCTTGACCTGCCGATTGGCCTCATCGATGTCCGTCATCGGCTCGACCTGGGCGAAGGCATACCCCTCATCGCCAAGTCGCTCGGAGATCTTCTTGGCCGTCTCCGTGGCTTCCTGGCGCGAGAACGTGCTTCCCGGTCGAATCGTGATCAGCGAGCGCAATTGGGATTCGGGCACCACCAGTTCGCCCAGCAGCGCGACTTCGCTGACGTTGTATTTCGGTCCTTCATAGACGTTGATGGTGAGATAGATGCTTTCCTTGTCCGGAGACAGAGATACCTGCGTCGATTCAACCCGAAAGTTCAAATAGCCACGATCCTGGTAAAACGAGGTCAGAGTCTCGAGATCGCCCGAGAAAACCTGCTGGGAATAACGGTCCCGGCTGCCGAACAGGCGCCACCAGCTCTTGCTGCGCGAGCGCAGCGGCTGTAGCAGCTCTTCGTCACTGAATGCCTCGTTGCCGACGATGTTGATGCGGCGGATGGAGGCCACGTCCCCCTCATCGATCGTGATGGCGACGGCAACCCGGTTGTCGGTTTCTTCCTTGATATCGGTTTCGATCTTGACGGCATAGCGACCATTGGCAAAGTACTGCCGACGCAACTCTTGCTCGACCTGCTCCAGCACGGATCGGTCGAAAGCCCGCCCCTCGGTCAGCCCGACATCGCGCAAGCCCTTCAACAGCTGGTCGGAGGGAATCTCCTTGTTTCCGGTCACGGTAAAGCGCGCGATGCTCGGACGCTCCACGACCCGGATGACAATCGCATCGCCTTCCCGCGAAAACCCGACATCGCTGAAATAGCCGGTCTTGAACAGGTCGCGCGTCATCTGCTGGACGCGACGTTCATCGACCTGATCGCCAACATTGAGATTGATGGCGCGATAGACGCGCGACACATCGTGCCGCTCCAGTCCCTGCACCCGGATATCCTGGACCACGAAGGCGTCAAACGCCCAAGCCGATCCCAGACTCAGCAACAGTACCATCCCTACCAGGCGAGACCATGTTTTCTTGTTCATAAAAACCTTGATGTTTGCTGAGCCGGAACCTGCATCCACCTGCAGCTCACGGCGCGAAAAGTCGGACCAAATCGTTGTAGAAAGCCAGCCCCATCATGAGCACCAGGGCAATGATCCCGATCTGCTGCCCCCAGTGCTGAACGCGTTCGGAAAGCGGCTTGCCCCGTATTCCTTCCATCAGATAGAAAGCCAAGTGCCCCCCATCCAGAATCGGAATGGGCAGCAGATTGAGCACCCCCAGACTGATGCTGATCACCGCAAGGAATCCAAGATAGGACACCAAGCCGATCTGGGCAGAATACCCTGCATACTGGGCAATGTTGATGGGACCGCTGAGATTATCGAGCCCCAGCTGCCCCGTCGCCATGCGTGCCAGCATCCGAACCGTCATCACACTCATCTGCCAGGTGCGTTGAACGGCCACGGGCAATGCCGCTATCGGCGCATAACGGTACTCGGCACGCAGGCTCTCTTGCAACTGTTGGGGAACGTGAGGGCTGGCGCCCACATAACCGATGCGAATCCCGTCCTGCTGCCGCGAACCGATGCGCAGGGTGAGGCGCCGTGTCTCGTCGCCACTGGAAATCTCGATCTCCACGGCCTCGTTCGGACGCGCCCTGACCTGATTGACCCAATCTGCCCAGTCCGCCACAGGCCGCCCATCCATGGCGAGGATGCGATCACCCGGCGCCAGTCCGGCCGAAGCCGCCGGCCCATCGGACTGCAGTGCGCCCAACTGCGCGGGCAAAGGCGGCTGGTAAGGCGCCAGCCCCAGATCCTGATTGATTCGCGCCGGCTCATCGAGTGCGTTCGACCAATCCGCGTCGAGGATCAGTGTCTGCTCGGCGCCGTCGGCTCGCCGCACCTGCAACTCCAGCGGAACATCATCCAGTGCCGCCTGAACCACACGCAGCCCCAACTGTTCCCAAGTCGGCGTCGACGCGTCGTTGACCCGCAAGATCTCATCACCGCCCTCGAGGCCCGCAACAGCCGCAGGGGTGTTCGGCGCCGGCGTATCGATCAGCGAGCGCATGCCCGGCACACCCAGGCACAGCACCAGCCAGTACAGGGCGATGGCAAGCAGAAGGTTCGCGATCGGTCCGGCCGACACGATGGCGGCACGAACGCTGACCGATTGACGGTTGAACGCGTGCTGTCGTTCGCTCGGAACGACAGGCCCTTCCCGCTCGTCGAGCATCTTGACGTATCCACCCAAGGGAATCATCGCCACCCGATACTCGGTCCCGTCCCGACCGATACGCCGCCAGAGAGGCCGGCCGAAGCCGATACTGAAGCGCAGCACCTTGACCCCCAAGCGCCGCGCCACCCAGAAGTGCCCCCATTCGTGGATCGCGATGAGCAACGCCAGCGCGACGATGAATGCCAGCAAGGACGACATCACCTGACTCATGTTCCGTTCCCCAGCCATACGGCGCAAGCTGCGCGGGTGCGATCATCCAATTCTATCACCGCATCCCAGCACGCCGCCGGTGTGCTGCCGAGGACCTGCAACGCCCGCTCGATCAGCGCAGCGATTCCCGGAAACGGCAGCCGGTCGTCCAGAAACGCCGCGACGGCGATTTCGTTGGCCGCATTGAGCACAACAGGCGCACCCCCACCCGCGGTCAGCGCCTCATAGGCCAGCCTCAACGCCGGGAAACGGCCTTGATCGGGCGCCTCAAAGGTCAACTGACCGATCTGGATCAGATCCAACATCGGCAGACCGATGTCGATGCGTTCAGGCCATCCCAGCGCGTGTGCAATGGGAGTGCGCATGTCCGGATGCCCCAGCTGTGCCAAAACGGAACCGTCGACATATTCCACCAGCGAATGCACCACACTCTGCGGGTGCACCACGACCTCGATCCGCTCGGCCGGCAGACCGAACAGCCAGTGCGCCTCGATCACCTCCAACCCCTTGTTCATCAAGGTCGCCGAATCGACCGAGATCTTGCGTCCCATCACCCAGTTGGGATGTGCGCAAGCCGCCTCGGGCGTGACATGCGCCAGCGCCTCTGCCGCAAGCTGCCGAAATGGACCACCCGACGCCGTCAGGAGCACGCGACGCACGCCATCCGGATCGAGGCCAACCGAGGAATCCTGCGGCAGGCATTGAAAAATGGCATTGTGCTCGCTGTCGATCGG
Organism: Candidatus Macondimonas diazotrophica; assembly: GCF_004684205.1. Taxonomy (NCBI): domain Bacteria; kingdom Pseudomonadati; phylum Pseudomonadota; class Gammaproteobacteria; order Chromatiales; family Ectothiorhodospiraceae; genus Candidatus Macondimonas; species Candidatus Macondimonas diazotrophica. The sequence goes on along the minus strand of NZ_SRIO01000004.1, from coordinate 66,312 downwards.
AATGAGGCGCGCGCCGTAGCGCCGCACTTCATCCATGAAGAGGCTGCCGCCCATGACCAACGATTCCTTGTTGGCGAGCAATACGGTCTTGCCGGCGCGCACTGCACTCAGCGTCGGCATCAAGCCGGCACCCCCGACGATGGCGGCCATCACCGTGCTCACCTCGGGCAGGGCCGCGGCCTGAGTCAGCCCATCCGGGCCATGCAAGACCGCTGTTTTGATCCCACCAGCGGCCAGCTCCTGCTGCAGCCACCGCGCCGCGGTCGCATCTCCAACCACCGCCACCATGGGATCGAACTGGCGACATTGCGCCAGCAACCGTTCCACTTGCCGCTGCGCGGTCAGCGCCACCACCCGAAACCGGTCGGGGTGGCGAGCCACCACATCCAACGTGCTGCACCCCACGCTCCCCGTCGCGCCCAGAATGCACAGTCCCGTCACAGCCATCCCTGTGCCCGCCCCAGACCCCAGGTGAAAATCGGTGCTGCAGCGGTCAGACTGTCGATACGGTCCAGAATCCCGCCATGGCCGGGCAAGAGATGGCCGGTATCCTTGACGCCCATCTGGCGCTTGAACATGCTGACCGTGAGGTCGCCTACCACGGACCCGGCAACAGTCACCAGGCAAGTCAGGGCGTACGCGCCCAGCGCTGGCATTTCCAGCCGCAGCAACAGCGGACCGAGCAATCCAGCAGCGAGACCGGCCGCCAAGCCCCCCCAGAAGCCCGCCCAGGTTTTGCCCGGGCTGACCTGCGGCGCCAGTTTGCGCCGGCCGAAGCGGCGTCCGGCATAATAGGCGCCGGCATCGGCAAGCCAGATCATGACCAGTAACAAAAGGACCCAACGGGGTCCTTCGGCGGAACCGTGTAGCGTGATCAGCGCCAGCCACGCCGGCAGCAACAGCAGCAACCCGACGAGCAGCTTGCGGCCCCGCAGCGAGGCGCCACCCGGCAAACCCACCGGGAAACAGACGACCCAGATGGTCGCCAGAACCCACCAGAACAGCGCCACACCAAGCAGCACCCCAACGGCATCCAGATCACCCCAAACATAGGTTGCCGCCATGAGAGGGAGCAGGACGACTCCTGCCGCTCTGCCGCCGTCGTGCGGCAAGCCCATCAAGGCCGTCCACTCCTGTCCGGCGCCCCAGACGATGGCCGCGAACAACACCGCCACCCATGGATTGGGCAGCAACAGAACCGCAGCGACAATCGGCGGGACCACCCACAAGGCGGTTCGAATACGGTCACTGGGCATCCTGATCGCCTCTTTCCGAGTGAACTTGGGCGCCCGTGCGCCCGAATCGGCGCTCGCGCTCAGCGAACCAGGCCAGCGCCTGATGAAAATCCGCGGAACTGAAATCAGGCCATAGAATGTCGGAAAAATAAAACTCGGTATACGCCAGATGCCACAGCAGGAAGTTGCTGATCCGGTATTCGCCGCCGGTACGAATCAATAGGTCGGGATCGGGAAGATCGCCTAGATCGAGGGCATCGCGCAGGGTCTTTTCATCGAGATCAGCGGCCTTCAGGGCACCGGCTTCGATTTGGGCGCCGAGCGCACGGACCGTCTGCACCAGATCCTGTCGCCCGCCATATCCCAGCGCGATCACCAGAACCATGCCGGGATTGCTTGCGGTACGCCGTTCACTGGCCTCGATGATCGCCAGCAAGTTCGACGGCAGCGCGGTCCGATCGCCGATGAATCGAACGCGAACCCCTTCGTCATGGAGCGTGTCGAGCTCGACGGCCATCGTGCGAATGAACAGTTCGAGCAGGAAACTCACCTCGGTCGCAGGACGCAACCAGTTTTCGCTGCTGAAGGCATAGAGGGTGAGCGCCTCGACCCCGGCATCGCGACCGGCCCGCACAATCGTGCGGGCAGCATGGACGCCGGCTTCATGGCCATGCAGTCGCGGCTTTCCCTGCTGCATGGCCCAACGGCCATTGCCATCCATGATGATGGCGATATGGCGGGGAACTCGGGAGGATGCCGCAGAATTCATGGATCAGGTGCTGGCCTTCAAGAGAGGAAAGAGGGGGCCGCTGATGAGGGATGATAGCCGGTGGCCCGGTCAGATCTGCATCAGCTCCTGTTCCTTTTCCTCGAGAACACGATCGACCTGGGCGATATGATCGTCGGTGACCTTCTGGATGTCATCCTGAGCCTTGCGAACCTGGTCTTCACTGATGAGCTTTTCTTTTTCAAGCTGCTTGAACTGATCGTTCGCGTCGCGCCGAATCGCGCGCACCGCAACCTTGGCGTTCTCACCCTCGTGCCGCACCACCTTGACCAGATCGCGGCGACGCTCCTCGGTCAATGGCGGCAGGATGATGCGAATGGTCGTGCCCGCGGTGTTGGGTGTGACGCCCAGGTCGGAGGCCATGAGCGCCTTCTCGATCGGCGCCACCATGTTCTTTTCCCACGGGGTGATGGTCAGCGTGCGTGCGTCGGTGACTGCCACGCTGGCCACCTGGGTCAGCGGTACGTCGCTTCCGTAATAGGGCACTTGAATATGATCGACCAGACTGGTGTGTGCCCGGCCAGTACGGATCTTGGACAGGTTCTGCCGCAGCACCTCGATGCTTTTCTTCATGCGTTCCGCGGCATCCTTGCGGATTTCATCGATCATCTCATGCTCCCTGGCGATGGGACGCCGCCGGTTCGTACGTCCCGTTATCGACGGTCGTACCGATATCCTGATCACCGGTAACGATCCGCATCAAGGCACCTTCCTGTTTGATATCAAACACCCTGAGCGCCAAATCATGGTCACGACACAAGACGATGGCGGTCGTGTCCATCACCATGAGCCGGCGATCCAGAACCTCATCGTAATTCAAGCGCTCGTAGCGCTGCGCCGCAGGATCCTTGACCGGATCGGCACTGTAGACACCATCGACCTTGGTGGCCTTGAGCAGCAGTTCCGCGCCGACCTCGATAGCACGCAGACTGGCAGCAGTATCCGTGGTAAAAAACGGATTCCCTGTTCCGGCCGCAAACAGGACCACCCGACCCTTTTCAAGGTGGCGAATGGCGCGGCGCCGAATATAGTCCTCACACACCTCGTTGATGCGCAACGCCGACATCACGCGCGCAAAGACGCCCTTGCGCTCCAAGGCATCCTGCAGTGCCAGGGCATTCATCACCGTGGCCAGCATTCCCATGTGGTCAGCCGTGACCCGATCCATGCCCGCATTGGCCAATCCGGCGCCCCGGAAGATATTGCCGCCGCCGATCACGATCCCGGTCTGGACGCCGAGATCACGCACCTCGCGGATCTCTTCGGCCAAACGCGCGATGATGTCGGGATCTACCCCGTAATCCGCCTCCCCCATCAGGGCTTCACCACTGAGCTTGAGCAGAATGCGGCGATAGGTCGGGGCGGATGGCATCATGGAATCCTCGGAAGGTTCGATTGCTATGGATGGTTCACGCAGAATGACCGAAAGCCCCGCCATACGAGACTTCCGGCCCCATCAAGCTTCCCTCGGAATCAGCCGCCGCGAACCTGCGCCATGACTTCCTCGGCAAAGTTTTCGACTTTCTTCTCCACGCCCTCACCCACTTCCAGACGGACGAAGCGCATGACTTGGGCACCCGCCTGCTTCAGGCGCTGCGCAACGGTCATGTCAGGATCCTTGACGAAAGGCTGACCCACGAGCGCAACTTCGTTCAGGTACTTGCGAACGCGGCCCTCGACCATCTTCTCGATGATGTCGTCAGGCTTTCCGCTCTCACGGGCCTGCGCCTCGAAGATCTCGCGCTCCTTGGCCACCACCTCCGCGGGGACGTCTTCGGGCGAGACGCAAAGCGGACGACTGGCCGCGATATGCATGGCGATATCCCGCGCCAAGGCTTCGTCGCCGCCCTTGAGGTCCACGATGACGCCGATTCGGCTGCCATGGCTGTAGAGACCAAACACATCACCCTGGCATTCCAGGCGCTCGAACCGGCGCACGGCGATGTTTTCACCGATCTTGGCCACCATTTCGCGGCGACGCTCATCAATGGTCATCTCATCGGCATACGGAAGCGCCAGCAGTGCGTCGACATCAACCGGCGATGCGGCCAGTGCTGCTCCGGCAATCCGATTGGCAAAGGCCTGGAAATCATCACCACCGGCGACGAAGTCCGTCTCGCAATTCACTTCAATCGCGACCGCAACGCGACCTGCCTCATCACGCTCGACCACCACGCGACCCTCGGCGGCCACACGCCCCGCCTTCTTGTCAGCCTTGGCGAGGCCCTGCTTGCGCATCAGCTCGATAGCCTGATCCAGGTCGCCCGCGGTTTCGGTCAGGGCCTTCTTGCACTCCATCATCCCCGCGCCGGTTCGTTCGCGCAGTTCCTTAACCATTGCGGCTGTTACAGACATAATCAAACTCCTTAAAAGTCGCGCCTGACCGCGGCAGAGAAATCAGGGTGTCGAATCGGCCGTATCGGTCAGAGCGGCCGCAGCGGCGGCTTCCGGTTCCACTTCCACGAATTCATCACCCAGCCCACCTTCGCCGCGGCTCAGCTTGCCTTCGAGCACCGCATCGGCCATGAGCTGCGCGTAAAGACCCACCGCCCGCATGGCATCGTCGTTACCCGGGATAGGATGGTGCACGCCCAGTGGCGAATTGTTCGTGTCAACCACACCGATGACCGGAATGCCGAGTTTGGCGGCCTCGTTCACAGCAATGGACTCATGACCCACATCAACGATGAACAGGGCATCGGGCAAACGATTCATGTCCTTGATGCCGCCCAGGCTACGCTCCAACTTCTCGCGCTCGCGCTCCAGCATCAGGGCTTCTTTCTTGCTGAGCCGATCCAGGGTGCCGTCCTCAGCCATCTGCTCCAACCCTTTGAGGCGTCGGATCGACTGACGCACGGTCTGCCAGTTGGTCAGCATTCCGCCCAGCCAGCGATGGGCCACGAACGGCATGCCGCAACGAGCTGCCTGCTCGCGCATGTGATCGGAAGCAGCACGCTTGGTTCCCACGAACAGGATGGTGCCGCCCTGGGCCGCGACCCGGCGCCCCTCATCGAGGGCTTCGCGCAGCATCGGCAGCGTATGTTCGAGGTTGATGATGTGGATATTGTTGCGCGACCCGAAAATATAGGGTGCCATGCGCGGATTCCAAAATCGGGTCTGATGACCGAAATGAACCCCCGCTTCGAGCAACTGACGCATCGAGATATCAGGCATGATCAAAAACTCCAGATTTGGGTTAAGCCTCCGCACGCCCCGATCTGCCACCCATGCGGGCACCCAGCAAATCGTGTCGGCGTACGTGTGGAATCATTGGTGCCGCTGCACCGCAGCCGGGTACCAACGGCATTAAGTTGTTGCTGAAAAAGCCGGCGATTTATACCATAGACCTTCAATTCACGACAAATCGGGCTTGCGCCAGTCCTCGGCGACTCGCCTGCGCCTGACGCCATCCCTCCATCTTGATGAGTATCCATGCAGGTCAATCTGAAAACACCTGACGAACAGGAAAAGATGCGCGTGGCCGGCCGGCTCGCCGCGCGCGTGCTGGAAATGATCGAGCCGCACGTGCAGCCCGGAGTCACCACCGACGCACTCGATCGCATTTGCCATGACTATATCGTCGGCGAGCTCGACGCGATCCCTGCCCCGCTGAACTACAACGGCTTCCCCAAATCCATCTGCACCTCGGTCAACCACGTCGTCTGCCACGGCATCCCCGGACCCAAGAAACTCCGGTCAGGCGATATCATCAATATCGACATCACTGTCATCAAGGACGGATTTCACGGCGATACCAGCGCCATGTTCGTCGTCGGCGAGGCCTCGATCCTGGCCCAGCGTCTGGTGCGGGTGACACGGGAAGCCCTGTACATCGGTATCGACATGGTTCGCCCCGGCGCGCGCCTGGGCGATATCGGGGCAGCCATCCAGGCCCACGCCGAGCGCGAACGATTCAGCGTGGTCAGGGAATACTGCGGCCACGGCATCGGGCGAGTGTTTCATGAGGAACCCCAAGTGCTGCATTACGGCACACCGGGCACGGGGCTGATCTTGCAGCCCGGCATGTGTTTTACCATCGAACCGATGATCAACACGGGCAAGCGGCAGGTGAAACTCTTGCCTGACGCATGGACCGTGGTCACCAAAGACCATAGTCTATCGGCGCAATGGGAACACACGCTGCTGGTCACGGAAACCGGGCACGAAATCCTCACTTTGCGCTCTAACGAGACACCGCCTCTGCGCGCGCCGGCGCGCTGATCGTATCGGAGCGCCGTATCATGTCCACCGCCGCACCCCCTGCCCCAACCGCGGTCCCGCAATCCTTGCCCGATGAGCAGGCGGTGCGAACTTGGCTGAGCACCGGCGCCAAGGGGCTCGCGGAACTCCGCAACAGCCTGAAAGAACTGGACAGCCGCCAATGGGCCGAGTTACAGCAGAACGTTCCGATCGAGCAGCTGATCCAAACGCGTCTGACCTTGATCGATCGCCTGCTCAGTCTCTCCTGGCTGCATTTCCTCGCTCCCCATGCCGAGGCGCTGTGTCTGGCTGCCACGGGCGGATATGGTCGCGGCGAGCTGCAACCCCAATCGGATATCGATGTCCTGATTCTGCTGCCCGCCGGCGTCAACGACGACTGGACCGGCGCGCTGGAGCGCTTCATCACCTTCCTGTGGGACATCGGGTTGCAAGTCGGACATAGCGTGCGCAGCGTGGCGGAGTGCGCCCAGATGGCAGCGACCGACCTCACCGTCATGTCCAATCTCCTGGAATCCCGCCTGCTCGCCGGCGATCCGCATCTGCTTGAGGCCATGCGGGCCGCCACCTCCCCGCGCCGCATGTGGGACAGCCGAACCTTTTTCGCGGCCAAGGTTGCCGAGCAGACGACCCGTCACCACAAATTCCACGATACCGGCTATCAGCTGGAACCCAACGTCAAGGAGAGTCCCGGTGGATTGCGCGACATCCAGGCCATCGGCTGGGTGGCCAAGCGCCATTTCCAGGCCGAGACACTCGACGAGTTGCTCGAACACGGCTTCCTGACGGAGCGGGAGCTGCGCTCACTCCTGCAGAGTCAACAATTCCTCTGGCGAGTGCGCTGGGCGCTGCACATGTTGACTGGGCGCCGCGAAGACCGGCTCCTGTTCGATGTACAGCCGCGGCTAGCCGAGCTGTTCGGCTACAGCGACCAGGATCATAATCTGGCGGTCGAACAGTTCATGCAGAACTACTACCGCACCGTGACGCGGGTTAGCCGGCTCAACGAGCTGCTGCTTCAGCTGTTCGAGGAAACTCTGCTCTATCCCACCAGTGATGCTTCGCCGCCCATTCCCCTGAACAGCCGCTTCCAGGTCCGCAACGGGCATATCGAAGTCACCCGTCCCGAGGTGTTTCGCCGCCACCCCTTTGCCCTGTTGGAAATCTTTCTGCTGCTGATGCAGCACCCCGAACTTCAGGGCGTGCGCGCGGCCACCATCCGCCTGATCCGGCAGCATCGCGATCTGATCGACGGCCCGTTCCGCGAAGACCTCCGCGCGCGCAGCCTGTTCATGGAAATGCTGCACCAACCCCACGGCATCACTCACGAATTGCGGCGCATGAACCGCTACGGCATTCTGGCCCGCTATCTACCGGAGTTCGGCGCCCTAGTCGGGCGGATGCAGTTCGACCTGTTTCATGCGTACACGGTCGATCAGCATCTTCTGTTCGTGCTGCGCAATCTGCGGCGCATCACCGTGCCTGAATTTGCGCATGAATACCCGCTGTGCAGCGAAATTGTCGAGCGCATTCCCAAGCGCGAGCTCCTCTATATCGCAGGCCTGTACCACGACATGGGCAAAGGTCAGGGGGGAGACCACTCCGAGATCGGCGCCCAGCTGGCCACCGCATTTTGCTGTCGCCACGGTCTCAGCGAGCGGGACACCGAGCTGGTCACCTGGCTGGTCCGCAATCACCTGCTGATGTCCATGACGGCCCAACGACGTGATATTGCCGATCCGCAGGAAATCCATGCCTTCGCACGCAAGGTGCGCACGCGCTCACGACTCGATTATCTGTTCCTGCTCACCGTCGCCGACATGCGCGCGACCAACCCTGGATTGCTGACCGAATGGAAGTTCCGTCTGCTCAGCCAGCTGTACCGTACCACTCGTGAAGCTCTCGAACGCGGCCTGGATCGTCCACTCAACGCCGCGACGGTTGTCGCCGAGAACCGCGAGGAGGCGCTGATGCAACTCAATCGCAGCGGCGTCAGCACAGAAACCGCCGTGGCAACGTGGCAGAATTTTCCCGAGGCCTATTTCCTGCGTCATCAGGGCGATGAAATCGCCTGGCAAACCCGCGCTCTGGTTTCGGCACCCCGCCCCGGTGGACTCATCGTCCAGTTGCGGCCGGACAATGATCGTGGCAGCACCGCGATTTTCCTGTACCTGCCGGATCGCGATTACCTGTTCGGTCGCGTATGTGCCGTGCTCACCCAACTGGGCCTGACGATTCAGGATGCCCGCATCAGCTCGACCACCGACGGCCACGCGCTGGATACGTTCATGGTGCTCGAACAGGATGGTCATTTCGTCGACGATCATTATCGGCTGCACGAGATTCGCGAGCAGCTGATCGAGGTGCTAACCCGCCCCGCCGATGAAGATTGCCTGGTCACGCGACGCCCTTCTCGACTGGCACGCATCTTTGTCAGCGCGCCGCGCATCGAATTCCGCGACGATCCGGGACCCTGCACGGTGATGGAACTGGTCGCCACCGATTACCCGGGGCTGTTGTCCTGGATCGGACAGGTCTTCGCCGAACATGGTATCCGCGTCCTCGCCGCTAAAATCGCAACCATCGGGGAGTGCGTTGAGGATATTTTCTGGATCGCCGATGCCCAAGGGAGAATCGACGACCCAACCCGGCGCAGCGAACTGGTTGCGGCACTGACGCAGGCGCTTGAAGAAGGCCAGTCTTGACTGGCCCGCACGGATCGTCCCGCCGGCAGCCGACTGCTAGAATAGGCGGCCCATTTTCAGGAGGCCGGCCATGACATCCCTGCAAGACACCATCGAAGCAGCCTTCGAGGATCGGGCGAATATCTCGCCCCAACAAGCCCCCGAGAGCGTGCGCCGCGCCGTGCAGAATGCCCTCGATCTGCTGGAGAGCGGCCAGGCGCGCGTAGCCGAGCCCCTGGCGCAGGGCGGATGGCAGGTCAATGAGTGGCTCAAAAAAGCCGTCCTGCTCTCGTTCCGTCTGGAAGACAACCATCCGGTGGAAGGCGGTTTCACCCGCTTCTACGACAAGGTGCCGACCCGCTTTGCGGGCTTTTCTGAAGCTGACTTCCGCGCCTTGGGCGTTCGGGTGGTCCCACCGGCCACGGTCCGGCGCGGTGTCTGCATCGGTCGCGGCGCGGTACTCATGCCAAGCTACGTCAATATCGGCGCCTACGTGGGGGAAGGCACCATGGTCGACACTTGGGCCACGGTCGGCTCGTGCGCACAGATCGGCAGGAACGTGCACCTCTCCGGTGGAGTCGGCATCGGCGGCGTGCTCGAACCGCTACAGGCGAGCCCGACCATCATCGAGGACGACTGTTTCATCGGCGCCCGGTCGGAAATCGTCGAAGGCGTAGTCGTCGAGCGTGGTGCGGTGATTTCCATGGGGGTCTACATCGGCCAGAGCACCCGCATCTACGATCGGCGCACCGGCACCATCAGCTATGGCCGTGTGCCGGCCGGTGCGGTAGTTGTCTCCGGCAGCCTGCCATCGGCCGACGGCAGCTACAGCCTATACTGCGCAGTGATCGTCAAGCAGGTTGACGAGAAGACCCGCCAGAAGGTCGGCATCAACGAACTGCTGCGTGAAGTCGAGTAAACCGCCATGTCGCCCACTCTCGCGCTGGCCCGTGCGCTGATCGAGCGCCCTTCGGTCACCCCCGACGATGCAGGTTGCCAAGCGCTGATCGGCGCGCGCCTGACTGCGCTGGGTTTCCGGTTGGAAACGCTGACGTTCGGAGCCGTCACCAACCTTTGGGCGGTGCATGGTCACCAGGGCCCGCTGGCCGTGTTTGCCGGGCATACCGACGTGGTACCCACCGGACCGGAAGACGCGTGGCGCAGCGCACCATTCGTTCCGAGCATCCGCGATGGCCGCCTCTACGGCCGGGGCAGCGCCGACATGAAAGGCAGCCTGGCCGCAATGGTGACTGCCATCGAGGCGTTTCTTGGCCGCCATCCGGAACCTCGGGGGCGCATCGGCCTGCTGCTCACCAGCGACGAGGAAGGTCCGGCCGTGGACGGCACGGCGCGGGTCGTGGAAACCCTCGTACAGCGCGGAGAGATCCCCGACTGGTGCATCGTCGGCGAACCCACCAGCGAACGCGCACTGGGCGACATGGTCAAGAACGGCCGGCGTGGATCACTGAGCGGCACGCTGAAGGTTCACGGCGTTCAGGGTCATGTGGCCTACCCCCACAAAGCCGCCAACCCCGTGCATCTGACCGCCCCGGCCCTCGCCACACTCGTGGCTGAACGCTGGGATGAAGGCAGCACCGACTTCCCGCCGACCTCCTTCCAGATCTCCAACATCCACGCCGGCACCGGTGCCGGCAACGTCATCCCCGGCACGATGACGGTGCAGTTCAATTTCCGCTTCAATCCGGCCAGCCCGGCGGACACCCTGCGCCAGCGCACCGAGGAAGTCCTGGTCCATCACGGGCTCGATTTCAGCATCGACTGGACCCTCGGCGCCGAACCGTTTCTCACGCCAAAAGGCCTGCTGGTCGACGCGGTCCGCAAGGCCGTGCGAGAGATCACCGGTCGCGAGGCTGCGTGTTCGACCACCGGCGGCACCTCGGATGCGCGCTTCCTCGCCCGGCACTGTGCTCAGGTGGTGGAACTGGGGCCTGTCAACGCCTCGATCCATCAGGTCGACGAGTGGGTGAGTGTGGACGAACTCGATCAGCTCGCTGCCGTCTATGATCGCGTACTGGAACATCTGCTTGGCTAAGCCCGCCATGTCCACCCGCCATCCGCCGACCGATTCCGACAGCCCGTCTTCGGATGCGAGCCGCGATGAACAGTTCATGCAGCGCGCGCTCACGCTCGCACGGCAGGCCCAGGAGACTGGCGAGGTCCCGGTGGGTGCGGTCCTCGTCCAGGCGGGACGCATCATTGCCGAGGGCGGCAACCAGCCCATCGGCCAGCATGATCCCACGGCGCACGCCGAGATTCAGGTCCTGCGCGCGGCCGGTCTCTCGCAGCGCAACTACCGTCTCCCCGGAAGCTGTCTATACGTCACCCTGGAGCCTTGTCTGATGTGCGCCGGTGCCATGGTGCATGCTCGCATCGAGCGCCTGGTGTTCGGCGCCCCCGACCCGCGCGCCGGGGCGGCCGGCAGCGTCTTTCAGGTGCTGCACGATCCGCACCTGAATCACCGCGTCGAGGTTCAAGGCGGCGTCCTTGCGCAGGACTGCGCCGACCTCCTGCGCGCCTTTTTCCGCGCGCGCCGCTGACCATGATCGTCTTCGAAGATTTCTCGCTCCAGCGCGGTGGCAAGCCGCTGTTCGACGTCGCCCGAGCAACGATCCAGCCCGGTGAGCGCGTGGGTCTGATCGGAGCCAACGGTGCCGGCAAGTCGAGCCTGTTCGCGCTGATGCAGGGCAAGCTCCACACTGATGCCGGCGAGGTACGGGTACCCGCGCAGTGGCGCATCGCTCATGTCGCCCAGGAAACCCCAGCCCTGGCACGCAGCGCGCTGGATTTCGTGCTCGACGGCGACACTCCGCTGCGCGCAGCCGAGGCGCGCATTGCCGAGGCGCAAGCGCGCGGCGACGGTGCCGCCGAAGCCGAAGCGCACGCTGCGTTTGCCGACGTGGACGGCTACACCGCGCCGGCGCGGGCCGAAGCCCTGTTGCTTGGCCTGGGTTTCACGCTGGATCAGACCCGTGCCGAGGTAGGCACCTTTTCCGGCGGCTGGCGCATGCGGCTCAACCTCGCCCAGGCGCTGATGTGTCCGTCCGATCTGCTCTTACTGGACGAACCCACCAACCACCTCGATCTAGATGCCATCGTCTGGCTGGAAGACTGGCTGGCGCGCTACCCGGGCACCTTGCTGGCCATTTCTCACGACCGCGAATTCCTGGATGCGGTCTGCACGGCCATCCTGCATATCGAGCACTGCAAGCTCACCCGCTACAGCGGCAACTACTCCGCCTTCGAGAGCCTGAGTGCCGAGCGGCTCGCCCTGCAGCAGGCGGCCTTCGACAAGCAGCAGCAACATATCGCTCATCTGCAAAGCTTCATCACCCGCTTCAAGGCCAAGGCAAGCAAGGCCAAGCAGGCCCAGAGCCGCGTCAAGGCATTGGAGAAGCTGGAGAAGCTGAGCGCTGTCCAGGCCGCCCGCGAATTCAGCTTTGCCTTTCGCCCGGCTGATTCCGTCGCCAATCCTATGCTGTCCCTGGAGGCCGTGGACTGCGGGTATCCCACCACCGATGCGGCCCGCACGATCCTGCGCGCCGTCACGCTGTCGATCCAGTCGGGCCAGCGCATCGGCCTGCTCGGCGCCAACGGTCAAGGTAAATCGACCTTCATCAAGACCCTGGCCGGCACCCTGGCGCCGCTCGCCGGACGGCTGCAGACTGCCAAGGGTCTGCAGGTTGGATATTTCGCCCAGCACCAGCTTGAAACCCTGCAGCCGGACGACTCGGCGCTCGAGCACCTGATGCGGCGGGCGCCAAGCGCACGCGAGCAGGAACTCCGCAGTTTCCTCGGCGGCTTCAATTTCCGCGGTGACATGGCCACCACGCCGATCGCGCCGTTCTCGGGCGGCGAAAAGGCACGGTTGGCCCTGGCCCTCATCGTGTGGGAAAAACCCAATCTGCTGTTGTTGGACGAACCGACCAATCACTTGGATCTGGAAACCCGTGAGGCCCTGGTGCTGGCCCTGGCGCAATTCGATGGGACGCTGATCGTGGTCTCCCACGACCGCCATCTGCTGCGCGCCACGACCGACCAGTTCCTGCTGATCGCAGGCGGCGAGGTGCACGCCTATGAGGGCGATCTGGACGACTACCGAACGTGGCTGCTCAAGGAGGCCGCGCAGCGGCGCGCCGGACCAGCCAAAGCGGAAACGGCAAAGACGTCGGCAGTCCCAGGCCGCCCCAAGCCTCGCCTCGGCCCACTGACCAAGGCGCTTGCGCGGATCGAGGCTCAGCTGGATCAGGGCGCGGCCGCCATCGAGCGGATCGAAACTGCCCTCGCCGATCCCGCGCTGTACACCGGCGGGGATCGGGACCGGCTGACCGAACTGCTGCGCCAGCAGGCGCAAGCGCGCGAGGAACAGGAACGACTGGAAACGCGCTGGCTCGAGTTGCAGACCGAGATCGAAGCCGCCGCGCAGCCTTGAAGCGCGCCTTGCGAATCCTTTCCGGTCTGTCGGATCGTCGGAATGGCACCCGGTGATCCGGCGTGCAGGCATTGGCTCCGCTCGCCGGAAAGCCGGAATGATTGCCCCGATCAGCCGCTCCGATGCGAGATCAGCGCGAACAGCTCGCCCGCACATGTGTTTACCGCGTCCCGCTCGAGATCAGCAGGCTGGCCCCGAGGCCGGTCCCGAGCCAGGCTCGGCAGGGGGGAGGGAAGCCACTGCGTTCCGATCAATTCGGCATGACCGGCCAAGGCAGCCGTGACGGCATGGGCGGAGCAGGCAGCGCCAGCCGCAGAGGATCGATCGGTGCGCGGGACAGCCGTTCCAGCCTGATCTCGTTGCCGTAGCGCAGCAGGGCAAGACCGCCGTCGCGCTCAAGTTCAGGCGGTAGATCGAGCGGCCCCGAGCCCAGCAGGCGGCCATAGCGGCGCAAGCGCTGCACCAGCGCATGTTGCACCCGCTGCAACTCGGGGTCGGCCGCAAGCACGACGGTGTCGGCCAGCGTCGTTCCATCTGGCAGGCGGCCACTGGCGGTGTAGACCCTGCCGGTGATGCCGGCGATTTGTTCCTGGGAACCGGTCGAACCGGTCAGCCGGAACGCTACCGGTCCGAGCGGCCCGGCCTCGGTGAGCAGCGACTGCAACAACGGACCTAAAGGACTCTGTTGGGCATCGTCCAGATCGACAACCTGCCAAAACCCTTCCATCCGGCGCACCCAATAGCCGCTGCCATCGCGGAACAGCAGCACCTGACCGTTCCAGGTCAGGCGCAGTGTCGCGTCGTCGCGATATTCCACGGTGAACGGCTCGCCATTCTGCAGCCGCCAGATCTGCGTCAGATCGGCCCAGGCCACAGAGGTGAACGAAGCCAGCATGAGCAGCGCCGCATTACGAAGGCGGTGTTTCACCCTCCCCCAGGCAGATGGGTTAGTCTTCACCATCTTCAACGTTCCCCCACCGTACCGTAAAGTCATGAGCGTACCTGAATCGATCTGCTTGCTACGCCTGTCCGCCCTGGGCGACGTCACCCACATGCTCCCCATCGTGCACACGCTGCGCCGGCACTGGCCGCAGACGCGCCTGACCTGGGTCATCGGCAAGTTCGAAGCACGCTTGGTGGGCGACCTGCCGGATGTCGAGTTCATCACCTTCGACAAGCGTGCGGGCTGGCGCGGCTACCACGACCTGCATCGCCAATTGGCGGGGCGGCACTTCGATGTCGCCTGCATCATGCAGGTGGCGCTGCGCGCCAATCTGGCCAGCCTGGCCGTCCGCGCGCCGGTCCGCATCGGCTTTGACCGTGCACGCGCCAAGGATGGGCACGGCCTGTTCGTCAATCAGCGCATCATGCCCGGTCCTGGCGAGCATGTCATCGAGGGCTTTTTCGGCTTCCTGAGAGCCGCCGGCCTCTCGGCGCGCGAATGGTGCTGGGATCTGCCCATCCCGGATGAGGCCCGAAACTGGGCGGCGGCGCAGTGCCCGCCGGATCGGCCGGTCTTGTTGCTGAGCCCCTGCTCCAGCCATCCGCAGCGCAACTGGCGTGCGGAACATTATGCGCATGTGGCCGATCACGCCGCGCGGCGCCATGGCCTGCGGGTGATCCTGTGCGGCGGCCCTTCGCCAGCCGAGCGCGCCATGGGTGATGCCATCACAGCCGCCATCACCGGCGAGCCGCCGCTCGACCTGATCGGCAAGGACACCCTCAAGCGGTTTCTGGCGCTGCTGGAACGCGCCTGCGCCCTCATCAGCCCGGATTCGGGCCCAGCCCACATGGCGATCTGCACGGGCACACCGGTCATCGGCCTGTATGCCGCCAGCAATCCCGTCCGCAGCGGGCCCTACAACAGTCGGCAGTGGTGCGTGGACCGCTACGATGCGGCAGCGCGGAAGTTCCTCGGAAAGCCGGCCGCCGCTCTTCCTTGGGGCCGCAAGCTAGAGTTTCCGGGCGTGATGGATCTCATTGAGCCCGAAGCAGTGACCGAGCGACTCGACGCCCTCATGGCGTGGCGGACCGCTCAGGGTGAGGCGTAGCCGGCGTAGGATTTTTCTTCGATTAGCGTCGAACCCAGACGCAGATTGATCTCGCGCTTGAGCGCCGCGCGCCGGTCGTTCTGGTGATAGACGGCCCGGGCCAGCGTGATGAAGCCATCGTCGAAGGCCTGCTGGCGCTCTTTGTCGCGGATATCGTCCTCGATCTGCCACAGCGCCTCGTTGACGGTCTTCAAAGCTGCGCGCAGGTCGTCGACAGCAGCGCCCCGTGCGGCTGCCGATGCGGCCCAGACGGCCTGCAACAACGTCAGCTCATGGCTGACGTTGTCCCGTTTGACCGGATCGGTGATACGCGCCTGCTTGATTTCGAGAATGGTGATCTTGTCGATCAGTTCACCATACGAAACGGGGATCTGGATTTCACTCATCTGCCATTCCTGTAAGCGCGATCGCGAACGGTCGCGAGTCTACCGGCGCCGGCGCGCCGGGTAAACGCGGCCCGATCACGGGCTCGCACCGACCGGCGTGGCTTGCTCGCCAATAACCAGCGAAACTGCTTCCTCGGGTTGCCAACGGGCCGACACCGGCCCGGCGCGAGGGTCGTCCGTCGCGCCTTGGGCCAACCCGCTCGAGGAAACATGCGCGCTGATCCACAGCGTCTCGAGCGAAGACAGCCGGCGCGTCGGCATCAGGCTCATCTCATCGGTCAGCACCAGACTGAGCGGCAGATCCGCCACTTGCTTGCGGATCGCGCCGACGGGCATGCCGCCTTGCGGGTTGTCCCGAATCGCCACGAAGACCGTCGTCTCGGCCGAAAGGGTCGCCGCCAGATCGGGCGTCAGTGCGATCCGCACCGTCGGGCCGGGCTGGACCGCCGCCTCGACGGGCCCCGAATCAGCCGATTCCGGCGATTGACCGATCTGCGCCAGCGCCTGGCGCAGGGTATCGGCGACCGGTGCTTCGGGCCCGATCAAGGTCAACAGATGCCGCCAATGCCGGCCAGCTGCTTCGGCATCCCCACGCGCTGCAGCCGCGACACCGGCCAGCCAGAGCGTGCGCGGATGATCGGCATCGAGCGCCAGCGCTTCATCGAGCAGCTGCGCGGGTTCGCCGGCCCACTGCGGCGGATTGGACTGCAGCGCCAGAGCCTGCGCACGCTGCGAGAGCACCTCGGGATCGTCCCGTTCCAGCGCCAGGGCCTTGCCGAACGCCTGCGCTGCGTCGGTCTGCCGCCCCAGACCGGCATAGGACCGGCCCAGCAGAATCCAGCCTTCGCGTTCCTCGGGATTCGCGGCCAACCGCTCGGCCAGATTGTCCACCAGCCGATCCAGATCCGCACTCCCCTCGGGCGGCGTCGCAATGACCGGCCAGGCGCCAAGCTGGAGGTACAGCGCGCCGGCCAGCAACGGAATGACCAGCGCCAGCACACCGGCGATGCGGCGGCTTTTGGCCGGCGCATCGCCGGGCCGCGACCGGTTCTGCGCCGCCCAGTCGTCCAGGAGCGCCGCTTCGAGCTCGACCCGCCGCGACTGCGCCTGCTCGGCGTCGATGGCCCCATCGGCGAGCTCTGCGGCCAGCTCGGCGTGCTTGCGGCGGTGAATCGCGAGCAGCGCATCGGCTTCGGACTGGCCCTCAACGGCGCCGCGCCACAAGGGTCGCGCCACGAACCCGACGGCCAGCAGCGCCAGCACCAAGCAGATGAGCGCGAAGACGGTCGTGATCATGGCTGCGATTCCTCGTCACCATCGAGCAACGCGCGCGCGCGCCGATGATCCACCTCGCTCAGCATCGGCGATGCAGCGCGGCCCCGGCGGCGGCTGAAGACCAGCCAGATCACCGCACCCACCCCCAGCAGCGCAAAGGGCCCGAACCACAGGACGTAGGTCAGCGGCTTGACCGGCGGGCGGTAGAGCACGAAATCGCCGTACCGGGCCACCAGAAAGTCCCGGATCTCAGCGTTGCCGCGTCCCTCCCGAACCATCTCCGCGACTTCGCGGCGCAGGTCATCGGCGAGCGGCGCCTCGGACTCGGCCAGCGTCTCGTTCTGGCATACCAGGCACCGCAGCTCGGTCAACAGCTGTTCGTACTGGCGCTGCTGATCGGCCTGTTCGAAGCTGCGCGGCGGAATGGCACCCGCGCTCCAGCACAGCAGCCCCGCCAACAGCATGATCACGATGCGTGAAAAGTGCTTCATGGCGCGATCCCGGTGCGTTGCAATTCGTCGACCAAAGGATCGAGGCGCTCGTCGATCACCTTCGAGGTCAACGGACCGATGTGCTTGTAGCGAATCACGCCGGCATGATCGACCACAAAGGTTTCCGGCACCCCGTAGACACCCCAGTCGATCCCGACACGACCTTCCCGGTCGACCGCGACCAGATCGAATGGATTGCCGAAACGTGCCAGCCAAGCCCGCGCTTCGTCGGAATCATCCTTGTAGTTGAGACCGACCAGCGGCAGCTCGCGGCGCTGAACCCAGCCACTCAGGACCGGGTGCTCTTCGATGCAGGCAGCGCACCAGGAGGCCCATACGTTGAATACGGTCACAGGCCGCCCGGCGAGATCGCGCTCGGTGATGGTCCGCTCGGAATCGAACAGGGCGGGCAGCGAGAAAACCGGCGCGGGACGCCCCATCAGTGGCGAGGGTACCTCGCGCGGATTCAGGCCCAAGCCGACATACAGCAGACCCACCAACACCACGAAAGCGCCCAGCGGAAGAAAAAAACGCATCATGCCCTGGCCGCTCCCGCCGGAGCGCTGGCCCCAGCCTTCAACGCGGCCGTCCGGTAGCGACGATCGGTTACCGCCAGGATGCCGCCCAGTGTCATCAGGATGGTGCCGAACCAGATCCAGCGCACCATGGGCTTGTAATGCACCCGCACCGACCAGGCGCCGTCAGGCAGTGGTTCGCCCAACGCTGCAAAGAGATCACGGGTAATACCGGCATCGAAAGCGGTCTGCGTCATCATCTGCTGGCGCACCGTATACAAACGCTTCTGGGGATTCAGGCGAGCGACCTCACGCCCCTCGCGTGAAACGACGATCAGTGCCTCATCGGCCTCGTAGTTCGGCCCGGAAACGGGATAGACCGATTCCAGCCGGAAATCATAGCCGGCCAATTCCGTCGATTCATTCAATGACAGGCGTACCACCCGCTCGGCCTCCAGCGTGCTCACCACGCCGGCGCCGATGATGAACAGCGCGATCCCGGCATGCGCCAAATGCATGCCCCAGAAACCACGCGGCAACTGTCGCCATCCCCCCAACGCGAATCCACGACGGGCCAGGCGCTGTCCGATCCCGTAGGCCGACAACCCCAAGGTCCAGAAGGCCAGCCACAGACTCAAACCGAGTACGTAACGCCGCCATCCCAGCCCGAACACCACCAGGCATAATGCGGCCAGAATCAGAGTTGGCAGCCCGATCCGCAGCACCAGACGACGCACCTCGTCCATTCGGCCCTGCCGCCAGGCCACCAGCGGCCCCAGTCCGATCAGAGCCACCAGCGGCAGCATCAGGGGAACGAACACCGCGTTGAAATAGGGCGGGCCGACGGACAGCTTGCCCATGCCCAAGGCATCGACCGCCAGCGGGTACAGCGTGCCCAGCAGCACCGCTGCAGCCGCCACCATCAGCAGCACATTGTTGGCCAGCAGCAGGCTCTCACGCGACCACGGCGCGAAGCTGATCGTCGCGCGCACCTGCGGCGCCCGCCAGGCATAGAGCAGCAGCGCCCCCCCCACCACCAGTGTCAGGAAGGTGAGGATGAACAGGCCGCGGCCCGGATCCGTGGCGAAGGCATGCACCGAAGTCAGTACGCCCGAGCGCACCAGGAAGGTACCCAGCAGGCTCAGGGAGAACGTCGTCAGGGCGAGCAGAACCGACCAGGCCTTGAAGCCGTCGCGTTTTTCCGTGACGGCCAAGGAGTGAATCAGCGCGGTACCGGTCAGCCAAGGCATGAACGAGGCATTTTCCACTGGATCCCAGAACCACCAGCCACCCCAGCCGAGCTCGTAGTACGCCCAGTGGCTACCAAGGGCGATCCCGACGGTGAGGAACATCCACGCTGCCGTGGTCCATGGACGCGACCAGCGTGCCCAGGTGGCATCCAGCCGGCCGCCGAGCAGCGCGGCGACCGCCAGTGCGAAGGCCACCGAGAAACCGACATAGCCCATGTACAGCATGGGCGGGTGGATCACCATCCCCGGGTCCTGCAGCAGCGGATTGAGATCCTGACCGTCGGCCGGAACGGGGAACAGTCGCTCGAACGGGTTGGAGGTGAAGAGAATGAACGCCAGGAAGCCCGTACTGATGAGCCCCATGACACCGATGACTCGCGCTGCATAGACCGTCGGAAGGCTGCGGGCACTCATCGCGACCGCCACGGTCCAGCTGGCGAGAATCAGCACCCACAGCAGGATCGAGCCCTCATGGCCGCCCCAGACGCCGGTGAGCCGGTAGATCAGCGGCAATGAGGTATTTGAATTCTGCGCCACATACAGGACCGAGAAGTCATGCGTCACGAAGGCATAGGTGAGCGCACCGTAGGCAAGCAGCAGAAACAGCCACTGCCCCCAGGCCGCCGGCACGGCCACCGCCATCCAGTCCGGGCGGCATCGCGCTGCGCCCCAAATTGGGAACACGCTTTGCACCAGCGCCAGCACGAACGCCAGGATCAGCGCGAAATGCCCCCATTCGATGATCATGGCTGCACCTTCCGCAGCATTTCATGCTCGGGCATCGCGCCTCTGGCCTGCAGCGCCTCGGCGACTTCGGGCGGCATGTAGTTTTCATCGTGCTTGGCCAACACTTGATCGGCCATGATCGTTCCCGCGCCGTCCAGTGTGCCTCGCGCCACGATTCCCTGACCCTCCTTGAACAGGTCGGGGAGCACGCCGGTGTACTGCACGGTCACGACGCCTTCGGTATCGGTGAGCTGGAAACGCACCGTGACCCCGTCGGCCAAGCGCTCGACACTGCCTGGAATCACCAGGCCGCCGACGCGGAAGGGCTGGCCCGGCTGCACTTCACCTGCCGCCACCTGCGCCGGGGTAAAGAAAAATGTCAGGTTCTCGCGAAAGGCGAGGCTGGCCAGAAAGGCGGCAATCCCGACCCCGACGATCAAGACCAGAACGAGGAACAATCGATTCTTACGGGCTGCTTTCATCATCGATCCGATGCACGGGCCGGCTCGGCGTGCCGCTCATGCGCTTGGAGGACTGGATCGAACGGCGCAAACGCCCATGGCGACGTGCCGGAATCCAGGCGTTGTACACAAAGACCAGCACGGCCAGTCCGTAGGCGCTCCACACATAGAAGGCATAGCCCCCCATGGCAAAAAATTCGGCGATCGCGGCGTTCATGTGACTTCTTCACTCACCCAGCGACGATGGCGCTCGCGTTCGAGGATCTCGCAGCGGGCCCGGACCAGGACGGCGGCCGCAAAATACATCATGAAACCGATCGCCATGGTCAACAACGGCCAGAGCATGTCCCAGGTCATGGACGGGCTGTCGAGCTTGGAAACCGTTGCCCCCTGATGCAGGGTGTTCCACCATTCGACGGAGTAATGAATGATCGGGATGTTGACGACCCCGACCAGTGCCAATACCGCACCGGCCCGCGCCGCACGGCGGCGGTCCTCGATCGCGGCCTGTAGCGCCATGAATCCCAGATAGAGAAAGAACAGCAGCAGCACAGAGGTCAACCGCGCGTCCCACACCCACCAGGTATTCCACATGCGTGCCCCCCACAGCGATCCGGTGGCCAGTGCCATTCCGGTGAACGCCGCGCCGAGCGGCGCGCTGACACGCGCCAGAATCTCCGCCAGCTTGACATGCCAGATGAAACCGACAGCGCTCGCACCCGCCATGAACATGTAGACGAACATTGCCATCCACGCGCTGGGTACATGAACGAAGAGAATGCGATAGGCCTGCCCCTGCTGGTAATCCACCGGCGCCAGCACCAGGCCGCCGACGGCGCCCACGACGAGCAACGCCACCGCAGCGCCCCAGAGCCACGGGATCAACCCCCCGGTCCACCGGTAGAATGTGGGCAAGGACGCCCAGCGGCTCAACATGGCGATCATGTCAGGAACCCAGGCTGGCGCGCAGTGCGGCCGCAGTCGCCACTGGCACCACCGTGATCGCCAGCACCAGTTCGGCCCCGAGCATGTAGAAATAAGGCAACACAGGCATCTCCAAAAGCGCGCTGCTCACCGCACCGGCACCGAATACCAGAACCGGGGCGAACAGCGGCAACAGCAGCACCGACACCAGCAGACCGCCCCGTGGCAGCCCCAGCGTCAACGCCACCGCCACCGATCCCAGCAGACTGAGAATCGGGGTTCCGAGCAACAGGCCGCCGAACAGCACCACCTGAGCCGGGGTCGACAATTGTAGCAAGACGCCCAGCAGAGGCGTGATCAACAACAAGGGCACACCGGTCACCAGCCAGTGCGCGAGAATCTTGGCCGACACGAGCACGCTGGTCGGATGCGGGCTGAGCAGCAGCTGTTCCAGGCTGCCATCCTCGAAGTCGGCCCGGAACAGTCCCTCGAGGGACAACAGGCTGGCCAACAGCGCACCGACCCAGACCACACCGGGGCCCACGGCGCGCAGCAAGGCGACATCGGCACCCAGCGCCAAGGGAAACAAACTCACCACGGCCGCGAAGAACACCACAGGATTGCCGAGTTCGCCCAGCCGGCGCACCGAGAGCATCAGGTCCCGCCGCAGCACAGCCCACCACGCATGGGCGAGTGAAGCGGTCATGACGCAGCCAGGGTCAAGGTCTGCTGCCGCGCCGGAGAGGGCAGGGCCAAGGGGTGATGCGTGCTCACCACCGCTACGCCCTGCCGAGACAAGTGCTCGGCCAGCATCCCGTTCACCAGCGTCTGGCCCGCACGATCCAGCGCATTGAGCGGCTCGTCCAGAATCCACACCCCGGCGCGGCCCAACAGCAGCCGGGCCAGCGCCAGACGTCGCCGCTGTCCGGATGACAAGCGCGCCACCGGAGCGTCGAGCACATGAGCCAAGCCGACGGTTTCGAGAATCGCATCCCGCTCCGCAGCCGACTGCTCGACGCCTTGCAGCGCCGCCGCGACACGCAGATTCTCCCGCGCCGTGAGCGCCAGACTGTGCCCGTTGTGGTGACCGAGATAGCGCCGATCGGCGGCGTATTCCGCCGCATGATGCGCAATCGGCTGTCCCTGCCACTGCACCTCTCCATCCTCAGGCTGGGCAAGGCCAGCCAGAATGCGAAGCAGGCTGGTCTTTCCGGCACCGTTCGGCCCCGCGACCTTGATCAGGGTGCCGGGGCGAAGCGCGAATCCCAAGCCTTGGAACAGCAACCGATCGCTCCGCACACAGCACAAATCGACGGCCGCCAACAGGGGCTTTTCTTCACTCGCCATGTGATCTATCCGATCCCGCTCGCGCAACCAGCCGGGTCGAACGGGCCACAAAGGTCCGGCCGACCGCGCAGAGGACTACGTTACTCCTTGATCCGACTGCCCATGGCTGCCCCGACTTTGCGGGAACCTTCCTGCATTGCGGCATCCAATGCTTTGGAACGAACCTTGAAAAATTTGCTGCCTGCATCGGACTGGGCAAACTTCAGATACGCATTCATGTCGCCTTCCGGCAGATCCTTGTACAGATAGGCAAACTTGATGAGATTGATCTGCTGCAGGAAGGCCGTGGCCTGAGGACGCTGAGCCGCGATCTTGGCGTCGATCTCGGCATCGGTGAGCTTCTTCTCGCTCTTGGCGGTCTTGTTCATGGCCTTGACCATGGCGACACGGGAATTCAGCTGCATATCCACCGTGGTCTGCGTGGTCAGTGTCGCCTTGTCGATTTGCTGATAAAGCGCCTGGCGCGATTCAGGAATCGGGTTTTGCTCCGTCTGCTTGGCAAATTCGACCAGATCTTTGGCTTTTTCGGGATCACCCAGCTGGTTCTCGAGTTGGATCAGTTTTTTTCCGGGATTGCCTTCATACCAGCTCAGCACTTTCTGAAGCTCCCCTTCGCTCAACTGATCAGCGAGCTGCTTGCCGACCGAACTCAAAATGGTCGGAGGCCCAAACGCATCCAGCATGATCTGTCCGATTTCACGCTGTTCGGACGTTGCCTTGCCGCTTTCTTCAGCCTTTTGCAGGCTGTCCTTGATCGACCGGGTGGTATGGCTCAGCTGTTGTTCCAGCCCGGAAGCGCGCATGATCTCGGCCGCTAGCGCGCGCTTGTCGGCGGCTTGGGCCGGCGACCCCACGAATACGGCCAGCGCCAGCGCAATCATCACGAAGCGGGACCACGACACTGCAATTTCACGCATTATTTCGTCTCTAAAAGTGAATAAGTGACGGATAGACCCCGATCTCTCGGGAAAGGTTCTCATCGGAGCGCGTAGCATACGCGCCCTTTCAAATCCGGTCGATGGGTGGCTCATGGCATCCCGGCTCGCTTCAGGACGGCTCCAAAAAAACCGTCGGTACCGTGCAAATGGGGAACGGGTTGAAAATTCCCGTCACGAAACATGCTCGTCGGCAAGCCGAGCCCCCGCTGCGTCATTACGGTTTGTGCGGGCAGATGGATGAAATCAGGGTGATCCGCCAGAAAGGCGGACACGACGGCCTGATTCTCGGCATGGAGCAGGCTGCACGTGGCATAGATCAGCCGTCCTTCAGGGGCCACCAAATCGGCAGCTGACTCCAGAATCTGGCGCTGCAACGTGGTTAATGCCGGCAGATCCAGCGCACGATTGCGCAGATCCGGATTGCGCCGCAATGTTCCGGACCCCGAACAGGGCGCATCGACCAGCACTCGGTCATACCGTCGCCGCTGGGTCTGCAGGGCCAGCGCGCCGTTGTCCGCAAGGGAATGAATGCGGATGTTGTGCGCTCCGGCGCGTCGGGCCCGGCGCGCCAGCTCCGTTAGCTTGCGACCGATCACATCGCACGCCAGGATCTCGCCCTTGTTATTCATGTCCATGGCCAACGCCAGCGTCTTGCCGCCGGCCCCGGCGCAATAATCCACCACGCGCCCGCGTGTCGGCACATCCACCAGCGCCGCGAGTAGCTGGCTCCCCTCGTCCTGAACCTCGAAGGCACCCTCTTTGAAACCCGGCGCCTTGAACAGGGCAGCCCGATTTTCCCTTCGCAAACCATGCGGCGCGAAGGGGGTATTGTCGAGCTCGATTCCGCTCTCGAACAAACGCGCACGCAGATGATCACGATCGGACCGCAAGGTGTTCACACGCAGATCCAGCGGTGCGGTAGTCGCCAAGGCACACGCCAGCTGCTCGGCTTCGGATTCGCCCCAGTCCCTTATCAGAGACTCGGCCAGGATGTCGGGCAGACTGTGCCGAAGAGCAAACGACATCGACTGCTGATTGGCCTGCCGCAGGGCATCGCTCAGCCGCGCGGCCTGGCCGGCGGGCAGGAATCGGGCGAGTGCACGCTCCGACCAGCCCTGCGTCAGCAGGAACAATCCAGCCAGATCAGACGCTGACGGCGTTCCGGTCAAACCGTCCTGCAGGCAATATTCCAGAAAACGCTGGCGTCGCAGAATGCCGAAAACGCCATCGGCAATGAACCGGCGATCGCGTCCACCCAGGAATCGCCGCGTCCGAAAGAATCGGTCCAGCGCCCGATCCGCCGGCAAACGCTCCTGACGAAGGCTTTCCAAGGCTTCAGTGAGTTGACGAAACTGGGCCGTACGGATGCTTGAAGCATCGGGCAAAGTTTGCATGGACTTCCAGATTGCGGCGCCGGGGAAGTGCGCCCGGCTCAAGGCAGCGGTGCGGACAACTGATCGGCCAAAGCGCGCATTTTATCGTCGAGGCTCTGTGGCTTGTCCACCCGTGTCCCGACCTTCAGCGTCGTCATCAAGCGGGGAACCCCCGTCGCATGAAGGGCCTCATGACAAGCCCGGATGGCCCGGAATACCTCATCCCACTCGCCCTCCACGGCCGTTCCGAAGGGGTGCGATCGAGGGTGCAGACCATGGTGCTGCAAGATTTCCACGCAGCGCGCCACTTCGGCAGATACCGACGCGCCGACACCCATCGGGATCACGCAGATATCCACGCTCACCCGCATAGCGAGGCTTCCTCGGCGATTGCGGACAATGCGCTCCAGGGCCCGGATTGCATCATCCTTTCCCACTGCTCCGTGGTTCGGACGGCCACCACGCCCGCATATTCCAGGGCCGCTCCAATCGGACAAGGCACCAACCACATCCATCGCCGCGTCACCAGCATGTGGAAATCCCGGTCTCCACGCTTTCCTTGCAACGCGCGTCGCATGCGCAGATAGAGCACCCAAGCAATGCGGCCGCCCTGCTCGGGCTGCGCCAGCCATTCCGGCGAGACCGCTGCGACGCGATGGGGAAATGCCCAGCCCGGAACGACACCGAATTGACTGCGCAAATCCGCTTGAATCAATGCCTTGGATGCCGGAAGCGCGATTTCCGGATGCAGTGGAAGCGGCACAATGTCCACCGTTCTTGGCACGTCCCCGCTGCGCGCCGGTACGAAAGCCAGCACATCACGCCCCTGCAGACAACGCCACAGCATGGTGAAATCTTCGGCATCCAGGCCGCCCTGGCGCACACAGGGTTGACGTCGGGCCAAACGCATCTGGCCCTTGAGCAGCGGGCGGCGAAGGAGCGCCACACGATGCAGGCCCTGCTGCAGACACGAATCCATCATGATCGGCGGCACCGCTGCGCCTACACCCGGGCGCGCATCGCGCCATGCAATCAGGTAGGGACCGTCGTGCCCGGGACAGGAAATCAGCGTGGCCGGCGACGCCAGCAAGTTCGCCGCTTCCGCCCGTTCCCGCGCCCGGTCGACGGCCATCCACCATGCTGACGATCCTGTCTGCATTGGTTCCGCTCTCCCGCCATGCCAGAATGAGGCAGTTTTCCCTGAGACTAAACCACTCTGGAGAGAACGCAAGTCACCCGGATGCACTCCCCGGCCTTCCGCTTCGCTGCTGTGATCGATCATGACCAATCCGACGCCGGAAAAGCCCCGTCGACCCGATGGAATGTCCTTGTTTTTCATTATGTTGTCGGTTCTCGCCGGAGGCTTGCTCTACCAACGCGGCGGCCTTGATGCGCTGCGCGATGGCCTCGCACAAGGGCTCATCCTGTTGATTTCGATCACCCCGCTGGTGCTGTTGGCTCTACTCCTTGCCGGATACGCGCAAAGCCTCATCCCCCCTCGCTGGGTCGAAAGCCAGCTCGGCCGCCACGCCGGATGGCGCGCCACCGGACTGGCTGCCTTGGCCGGAGCCCTGATGCCCGGTGGACCGTTTGCGGCGTTTCCCGTGGTGTTGGTACTCCGTCAATCGGGCGCACCACTCAGCACCTGTATCGCCTTTCTCACCGCCTGGTCCGTGCTCGGCCTGCACCGCATGATCATCTGGGAAATCCCCTGGCTCGGCTGGCGCTTCGCGCTACTGCGCTGGCTGATATCCCTGCCGCTACCGTGGCTGGCCGCCCATTGGGCATATCGGCTTGAACGCCGCACCACACGCGAGGAAACCGCGTGATCGGCTCATCCCTCCTCGCATTGACCGTCCTGTTGGCCGCACTGATGGCCGTCGCACATCGGCGCAATCGTCAGCTGCACCGGGAGGCAGCGCTGATCGCAGGAGCACAGCTGCGCCTCATTGCGCTGCGTTTGCCGCTCGCACTGCTGGCTGCTTCCTTGCTGGGGAAATTACTGCCGCAAGCCGTCCTGGCCAACGCACTCGGACCCCAGAGCGGGTGGTGGGGCATCGTGCTGGCCAGCGGGCTGGGGGCTCTATTGCCCGGCGGGCCCATGGTGAGCTTCCCGTTCGTGATTCTGCTCAAGCAGGCCGGGATGGGTTTTGCCCCGCTGGTCGCGCTGATGACGGCCTGGTCGGTCCTCGCCATCCACCGAACGCTGAGTTTCGAACTGCCGCTCATGGGGTCGCGCTTCGTGCTGCTGCGCCTCCTTGTGTCCCTGCCGCTGCCGCTGATCGCCGGGGCGCTGGCCTGGCTGCTGGCGGTGCCCGACGCTGTCCCGGCCTGAAGGTGCGTCAGACGCACCGGGGTGCCGCCTGTTCGGGCCACGAAAAGCCGGAAACGCTAACGGGCGGCGTTCCAATCACCGTGCCCCCACTGCTGCTCGCAGGGAATGCCGTCGCTATCCCCGTCCATCTTCACGCCGGGACAATGACGAAGAAAAAATTTCGCCTCTTCATAAGAGCGCATCTGCGAACAGTGAAGGCGGCCATCACAGGCAAACTGGGGCGGCGCAGGAACGACCGCGGCAGGCATCGACTGTGACAATCGATCGGCTGGCGCCGCAGTAGCAATCTCAGGTCGTGCCGTCAGCGGAAACGGGAGATGCTGGCCATAACGGCCATACGCCTGCCAGCCGGCCATCGCGATCAGTCCAGCCACAACCCACCGATTCATGTGCAGATCTCCGCTTCAAGCCAGTCGCCCCACGCCGATCGGCGCGACGACTACCGGCTTAACCCAGAAACTGCATCGGGCGCAGTACGAGGCACTGATCGACGCGACCGATCGGGCCACGGGTGTCGTAGAGCCGGGTGTGGGTGGTGCCGAGACCCGTGGGTTCCATGTGGGTATGGCTTTCGAGGCAGATCCACTCCCCGTCCGGGTAACGGTTGAGGTGCAGGTCGATGTCGGCGTTGATGCAGCCCATCTTGCCGCCGAGATAAAGCTGGCCGATGCCGTTGCCGAAATCCGACATCATGCCCATGTAGCTGATCGGTGTGGTGGGCTCGCCGGCCACGACATCGGCCTCGATCCGCAGCCAGGCCGTGCCCTCGCCCTTGAAGGCAAAACCGGACACGCGCCGCATCTCGATGGCGGCATTGAGCCCGGGCGGCCGCTTTCCGGGCTGCCCGCGCCCGCCCAGGAATCCTTCCGATGCCAATCCTTCGGGGCCGTTGGGCACACCACCGCTCACGACGGCGTGTTCGGGCAAATCGACCGGCTGGAGCCGACCGCGCAACGCGGTGCTGCGCGCGACTTCCTGGCCGTCTGCCAGCATGCGCGCCTGGATGAGCTGGATGCGCTGGCCCGCACGCAGGGTCTCGGTGACCACTTCCAGTGGCACCCGCGGTGCCGGGCGGCACAGATCGTGCGTCAACCGCAGGATGCGCCACTCGGGATCCGGTTCATGCCGATCGATGACATGGGCCATCAACCCGGCGATCGCGCCGCCATGGAGCAGGCGGCTGTCCCATGGGGAGTTGGTGCGCTCGGTGGGGACGTAGAGCGGCCCATCGCGGTGATAAAGCGCATCTTTCATGGCGTCATTCCTTGACGTCGTCGCAACATCAGCGTGGGCGTTCAGGGCGCGGACTGTTCGTCGATGCGCAGACGATGGCCATCCGGGTCTTCGATTTCGAAATGTCGATGTCCATCCGCTGCACGACGGAGATAGCCGGCAACGGTCGCGCCGGCCGCATTGCACCGCCGATAGAGCGCTTCGGCTTCGGCAACATGGAAACAGGCGGTAATGGGATGCGGCTCACGCTCCTCGGCCAGGCACAGCTGCCAATCGCCGTGAGACAGGAGTGCACGCCGCTCGGCGGTCATGAACTGGGTCAGTTCAAGCCCGAGTGCCTGCTCGTAGAACCGGATGGATTTGAGGAGATCACGAACTTCAAGCGCGGGAATGGTGGGAGATGCACTCGCCCATCGTTGGGGCACATCCATAAGACAGAAACCTCAAGGTCGCGCACATGCGCAGTCGTTATCTTGAGACAACTCCTCGCCGCACGCAAGCCATTCGCAGCCCCTCTGGAGCGCACGCCGACCTGCGTCATATTGTCGCAGCCCGCGAACCCTCACCGCCTTCCAAGGAGAATGCGCGCTTTCGAGTCAAACCGTCATTCTCGACAATGGAATGTCCATGCCATCATCCAACGCTCACCGCCTGTCTGGCCTGCTCGCGACCCTCGGTGCCCTTTCGGCAACGGCGCAGGCCGAAAATTCATCACCGATCACCCGCCCCGTTCTGCCGGAAGTCACCGTGGAAGGGACAGCTGGCAGCCTCACCGTGCCGGACGCCGCCGCCGCCGAGGCACGCATCCGCGAGATCCCCGGCGGCGCAGCAGTGGTCGACGCGGAAACCTATGAAGATACCCGGGCGGTCACGATCAAGGACATGCTGGACTATGTACCGGGCGTTTACGCCCAGCCGCGCTACGCCGAGGAGCTGCGCCTGTCGATCCGCGGCTCTGGTCTGTCGCGGACCTTCCATCTTCGCGGCATCGGTCTGTTTCAGGATGGCATCCCCATCAACCTGGCCGATGGCGGCGGTGATTTTCAGGATATCGATCCCCTCGCCTTCCAATACGTCGAGGTTTTCAAGGGCGCCAATGCCCTGGAGCTCGGTACCGCCGCGCTCGGCGGCGCGATCAATTTCGTCACGCCCACCGGATACGACGCCGACCGGCTCAGGTTACGCCTCGAAGGCGGCAGCTTCACAACCGGCCGCGCCCAGGTCGCCACTGGCGATGTCATCGGCAAGGGGGACTATTTCCTGTCCGTCAGCCACCTGCGCTCCGATGGCTTTCGCGACTTCATGGACCAGGCCAACACCCGGTTATTCAGCAATGCGGGTTATCGCCTGAGCGATGATCTGGAGACCCGTTTCTATCTCACCTATGGCGACATCAATCAGGAACTCCCCGGCAGCCTGTCCAAGGCCCAGCTCGAGGACGATCCGACACAGGCCAATCCGGGCAACGTGCGCAACAACTACCAGCGAGACTTCGAGGTGTTGCGTGTCGCCAACAAGACGACCTGGAAGCGCGAGGATCAGGAGATCTCGGGCGGTATCTATGCCGTCAGCAAACAGCTCTACCACCCCATCTTCCAGATCATCGACCAGGATTCGATGAACTATGGCGCCTACGCCACATGGCGCCAGGACGGAGCACTGGCCGGCCGAGCCAACCGGCTGACGGTCGGCACCCGCGTCGGCACCGGGGATACCGACGCCCGGCGCTACGTGAACCTCGCCGGCGATTATGGCGACCTGACCAGCAAGGCGCGCGAGCAATCCCGCAACGCCGCCCTGTTTGCCGAAAATCGCACCGAGCTCGCGCCGGAGTGGACTGGCATCGTCGCAGCGCAGGGCACCTACGCCGAACGCGACTATGACGACCGCTTTGCCAGCGACGGCGACCGCAGCGGCACCAAGACCTATCGCGGACTGAGCCCGCGGCTGGGCCTGCTCTGGGACGCCGCCGAGACGCTACAGCTGTTTGCAAACGTGAGCCAGGCCTACGAACCGCCAACGTTCTCCGAACTCACCCAGAGCATTCCCGGCGTGAGCGGACTGGCGGACATCGACGCGCAGCGTTCCACCACGCTGGAAGTCGGCAGCCGGGGCGAATGGCAAGCGCTGAGCTGGGATGCCAGCCTCTATCGCAGCTGGGTGCGCGATGAGTTGATGTTCACCGCACTCGGCGACGGCGGCCAGAGCGCCGTACTCAACGCCGACAAAACCATCCACCAAGGCATCGAGCTGGGTGTGGGCACCCGACTCGCCGAGTTCGACGGCCAGAGCCTCACCAGTCGCCTCGCCTACACCTACAACGATTTCAAGTTCGACGGCGATCCGCAATGGGGCGACAACGCCATTCCCGGCATTCCCGATCACTACCTGCGCGCCGAACTGCGCTATCGCCATCCGGCGGGATTCGCAATCGGACCGAATGTGGAGTGGGTGCCGCAGGGCTATCCGATCGACTTCAAAAACAGCCTCGAGACGGACGCCTACGCGCTGCTGGGGCTCACGGCCAACTACGAGATTACGCGCCAGATCGAGATCTTCCTGGATGCACGCAACCTGACCGACGAGAAGTATGCCGCCACCACCGGCCTCATCACCGAGCCGGCCGTGGGTGCCTTCGGCCCCAACACCAATCAATTCATCCCCGGCGACGGCCGGGCGGTCTACGCCGGAATGACGATGCGCTGGTAGCGCCCAGTTGCAAAAAACCGGGCGCTGCAAACGATGCGGCGCCTGGTTCTTACCACGATATCCCGACGTCTCCAGCGAAAGGCCTTCAGTCCCCGCCTTCGCGAAAACTCATCCAGATGTAGAGCGCGGCGCCGACCGTGATGGCCGAGTCGGCGAGATTGAAAGCGGGCCAGTACCAGTCCTGGTAATAGAGTTGGATGAAATCGATGACGTGGCCGTGCAGGGCGCGATCGACCGCGTTGCCGATCGCGCCGCTGAGGATGAGAGTATAGGCCAGGGGCCAGAAGACTTCCCGCGCAGGGCGCAGCAACAGCCAGCGCAGCAGAACGCCGCCCACGCCCAGTGCCAAGGCCAGAAAGAACCAGCGCTGCCAGCCACCGGCGCCTGCCAGGAAGCTGAACGCGGCGCCGGGATTGTAGGCCAGGGTCAGATTGAAAAAGCCCGGCACCACCGCGTGTGGCATGTAGGGCGTGAGCAACGCCTCGGCCATCTGTTTGCTGGCCTGATCCAGGCCGACGAGCCCGGCCACCAGTCCCAGCCACAGGGCCATGCGGCCCGGCCGGTCCAGGATCCGGGCGGCCACGGATGCGTGGCCAGCATCGGTCACGCCCACTGCCGATCCTCGCCGGGTCCGGCGACATTGCTGGCGCAGCGCCCGCACAGCTCGGGATGATCGGGATGACTGCCCACATCCGCACGGCGATGCCAGCAGCGCGGGCACTTGGCATGCTCCGCCGGGCGGATGGTGATCCACAGCTCATCGCCGCCGTCCAGGGTGGCGTGAACCGCCTCGGGCGGACGTGCCGTCTCGCGGGCGAGGTGAGCCTCGGAGGTGATCAGCGCAAAGCGCAGCTCCCCGGCGAGCGGCTGCAGCGCTTCGAAGAGCTCCTGGCCGGCGTAAATCGATACCTCGGCCTCGAGATTGGCGCCGGCTCCGGTCGCCACGCGCCAGCGTTCGAGTTCGGGGCCGACGCATTCGCGCACCGCCAGCACGCGCGCCCATAACGCCTCGTCCGGGGCCACTTCGGGTAAGACATGCCATTCGGCCAGGAATACCGACTCCGCTCGCGCACCAGGCAAGGATCGCCAGATCTCCTCGGCAGTAAAGCTCAGGACCGGTGCGATCCAGCGCACCAGCGCTTCGGCAAGGTGGTAGAGCGCACTCTGGGCGGAACGTCGGGCGCGGCTGTCGGCGGGCGTGGTGTAGAGCCGGTCCTTGATCACGTCGAGGTAGAATGCGCCCAGATCCACCGAACAGAAGTTGTGGACGTCCTGATAGACGCGGTGAAACTCGAAACGCGTGTAGGCATCGCGCAGCCGCTCTTGCAGAACATCGGCGCGATGCAGGATCCAGCGGTCGAGCGACAGCAACTCCGGAGCGGGAAGCGCATCGGTCGCCGGATCAAAACCCTTGAGATTGGCGAGCAGAAAGCGCGCCGTGTTGCGAATACGCCGGTAGGCATCGCTGATGCGGCTCAGAATCTGCTGAGAAACGGCCATCTCGGCGCGGTAATCGGTCGCCGCCACCCACAGCCGCAGCACGTCGGCGCCAAGGGTGTCCACCACCGCCTGCGGCGCCACCACGTTGCCGCGCGACTTGGACATCTTCTGGCCTTTCTCATCGACCGTGAAGCCATGGGTGAGCACGGCGCGATAGGGCGCCTCGCCACGCCGCGCCACCGCGGTCAAGAGCGAGGACTGGAACCAGCCGCGGTGCTGATCGGACCCTTCCAGATAAAGGTCGGCCGGAAAGCCCAGCTCCTCGCGCCGCTCGAGCACCGCCGCGCTGCTCACGCCAGAGTCGAACCAGACATCCAGCGTATCGTTCACCTTCTCATAATCCGCTGCCTCTGCGCCCAACAGCTCGGCCGGATCGAGATCGAACCATGCCTGGACGCCGGCCTGCTCGATACGGGCAGCCACCTGCTCCATGAGCGCGACCGTATCCGCATGCAGGGTGCCCGTGCGCCGATGAACGAACAGCGCCAGCGGCACCCCCCACAGACGCTGGCGGGACACGCACCAGTCGGGGCGCTCGGCGACCATGCCGCGGATGCGCTCCTCCCCCCAGGCCGGCAGCCACGTCACGCGTGCGATCTCGTCCAAGGCCGTATCGCGCAGGCCCGTGGCGTCCATGGCGATGAACCATTGCGGCGTAGCGCGGAAGATGACCGGCGTCTTGTGCCGCCAACAATGCGGGTAGCTGTGCCGGAGCCGCTCGACATGGACCAGTGAGCCCCTCGTTTTGAGCAGATCGAGCACCGCATCGTGCGCGGTGAGGACGGGTTTTCCGGCCAGATCGGGAATATCGTCAAAGTAGCGACCATCCGGCCCCACCGGATTGTCCACCGGCAACGCGTTGCGCTGCCCCACCGCATAGTCGTCTGGACCATGCGCCGGCGCGATGTGAACGAGGCCGGTGCCGGTGCCGGTGGTCACGAAATCGGCCAGGATCATCGGCACTTCGCGCGCCTGGAAAGGATGACGCAGTCGCACGCCCTCCAACGCGGCGCCCGGACCATAGGCCAGCACGCGATGGGTCTCGATGCCCCAGCGGGCCAGAACGGCATCGACCTCCGCCTGGGCCAAGACAAGGCGCTCGCGACCCTGAGCACCCTCCACTTCGATCAGCACATAATCCAGCTCGGGATGCACCGCCACCGCCTGATTGGCCGGCAGCGTCCAGGGCGTGGTGGTCCAGATGACGACCGAAACCGGGCCGTCGCCCTTGCCCTCGGGCGCGTGCTGCAACCGGGCAAACAGCACTTCGGGCTCCGGGCAGGAAAAGCGCACGTCGATGGCGAGCGACTGATGCTCGGCGTATTCCACCTCGGCCTCGGCCAGGGCCGAGCCGCAATCAACGCACCAGTGCACCGGCTTGGCCCCGCGCTGCAGATGGCCGTTGGCGACGATCTGCGCCAGAGCCCGCACGATGTCGGCTTCATAGGCCGGGTCCATGGTGAGGTAGGGATGCTCCCAGTCGGCCAGCACGCCCAGACGGATGAAATCCTCGCGCTGGCGGGCCACCTGGGCCTCGGCATAAGCCCGACAGGCCCGGCGGAAATCCCGCGCTCCATCCACGCCCGGCTTGCCCTGCGCCTTTTCCACGGCCAGTTCGATCGGTAGGCCGTGGCAGTCCCAGCCCGGAACGTAAGGCACATCGAATCCGTCCAGAAGGCGGCTCTTGTTGATGATGTCCTTCAGGATCTTATTGACCGCATGGCCGATATGGATCTCGCCGTTGGCATACGGCGGCCCGTCATGCAGCACGTAGCGCGGCCGGCCGGCCCGCGCCGCGCGTAGCTGTTCGTAGAGCCGCGTCTGCTGCCAATGGGCCAATACAGCCGGCTCGCGCCGCGCCAGATTGGCTTTCATCGGAAACTCGGTGCCGGGCAGATTGAGCGTTTGCTTGTAGTCCATGGGTCTCTCGGTCGACCGGGTCATTCGGCCCAGCCGGGTTGGCTGAAATAGTCGCGCGCCGCCTGTACATCGAGGGCAATCTGCTGGCGCATGAGCTCGACGGACTCGAAGCGCTGTTCATCGCGCAAGTGCTTGAGGAAGAAAACCCGCATGCGCCGGCCATACAGATTGCCAGCCGGCTCGAGCAAGTGAACCTCAAGCAGCGTTTCCCGTCCGTTGACGGTGGGCCGGGTGCCGAGACTCGCCACGCCGGCGTGCGCCGCACCGTGGCTCAGTTGTGCCTGGACCACGAAGATGCCGCGCAAGGGGCTCACGCGCCGCCGCACTGGCAGGTTGGCC
Organism: Candidatus Macondimonas diazotrophica; assembly: GCF_004684205.1. NCBI lineage: Bacteria > Pseudomonadati > Pseudomonadota > Gammaproteobacteria > Chromatiales > Ectothiorhodospiraceae > Candidatus Macondimonas > Candidatus Macondimonas diazotrophica. Next base: position 31,165 of record NZ_SRIO01000004.1, on the reverse strand, counting down.
GTGGGGAAGCCGAGCTCGCGACCCAATTTCTCTCCATGCACGACGCGCCCGCAGAGACTGTAGGGTCGGCCCAGCAAACGCCGAGCCTGCGGCAAATCGCCGTTTGCCAGACACGAGCGAATTCGACTGCTGCTCACGCGCTCGCCGTCCACGGTCAGGGTGCGCGTTCGATGGACTCCGAATCCGGCTTGGTGCCCGATTTGCGCAAGCAGGTCGAAGTCGCCTTCGCGGCCACGCCCGAATCGGAAATCATCCCCGACGACGAGCTCGCGCACACCGAGGCCGCGGATCAGCAGGCGCTCGACAAACTCGGTCGCCGACAGACGCGCCAGCGCCCGATCGAAACGCAGGCACAGAACCCGATCCACACCGGCGCCCGCCAGTTCAGCCAGCTTCTCCGGCAATCGGCTGAGCCGGGCCGGTGCCCCTTCGGCAGCGAAGTATTCCTGGGGCGAGGGCTCGAAAGTGACGACCGTAACCGGCAAGCCCAGCGGCCGGGCCAGATTGTGGACCTGCTCCAATACGGCGCGGTGCCCCAGATGCACGCCATCGTAGTTCCCGATCGTCGCGACACAACCAAGGTGCGCAGGACGGAGGTTGTGGACACCTCGGATCAGTTCCATGACCAACCTGTCGTGAAAGGGGTCGATTATAAAGTCTCGGCTGAACTTGTCACCGCCTCATCACTGGGCAGCCGGAAATGCCGCAGGCGCACACCCAGAATCAGCAGCAAGGCCGGATAGGCCAGTCCCACGGCCAGCAGCACACCACTCAGAGCCAGCACCCGATCATGACCACTGATCGAGACCCAGTAAGGCCCCGCCGGCACGAACCACCATAACCCGACCCCAATCAACCCGTTGGCAAGCACCATGCGCAGCAGGAATCGCGGCCATCCCGGGCTCGGCCGGTAGGCGTCGGCCTGGCGCAGCCCGCGATAAAGCAGCAGGGCATTGAGATAGGCTGCCAGGCTGGTCGACAGCGCCAGAAAGGCGTGCGGCGCCGAAAGGCTCTGTTGAACGGCGGGAATCAGCAGAATCAGGTTGACCCCGGTATTGGCACCCATCGCGATGAGTCCTATCCGCACCGGCGTACGGGTGTCCTGACGGGCATAGTAGCCGGGCACCAGCACCTTGACCAGAATGAATCCCGTCAGGCCGAGGCCATAGGTCGACAGGGCGGCAGCCGACATGGTCACATCATGATCTTCGAAAGCGCCGCCATGGAACAGGGTCGCCAGCAGCGGATGGGCGATCACCCCCATCAGCACGGCCGCTGGCAGGCTGATCAGCAGGGCGCTGCGCAGCGCCCAATCCAACGTTTGCGAGAAACGGAGCGGATCAGCCGCGGCATGGCGTGCCGATAGATGCGGAAGAATGACGGTGGACAGCGCAATTCCGAAGACACCCAGCGGAAACTCCATCAGGCGGTCGGCATAGTAGAGCCAGCTCACGCTGCCCACCGCGAGCAAGGACGCAATCAACGTATCCACCAGCAAGTTCACCTGCGCCACCGACGAGCCGAACAAGGTCGGCACCATCAGCGTCATCACGCGGCGCACCGGCGGATAGTGCCAGCCCCAGCGCGGCCGCGGCAGCAAACCCTGGTGCATCAGAAACGGCAACTGGAACCCCAGTTGGACCATCCCAGCGATGAACACGCCCCAGGCCAGCGCATAAACCGGCTCCTCCATGCGTGGCGCCACCCACAGCGTCGCCGCAATCAGGCTCAGATTCAGCAGCACCGGTGTGAATGCCGGTACGGCGAACTGGCCGTAGGTGTTGAGCAAGCCGGAAGCGAACGCGGTCAGCGATATGAACAGAAGGTATGGGAACGTGATGCGCAGCAGCCCGATCGCCAGTTCGCGCTGGCCATGGGCGCCATCGAAACCGGGAGCGAACAGAAAAATCAACACGGGCGCCAGAACCACGCCCAGCACCGTCACCACCAGCAGGATCGCGCCCAGCGTACCCGCCACTCGATCGGCGAATGCGCGGACTTGCGCCAATTCCCCCTGGGTACGCTGCTCGGCCAGCACGGGGATGAACGCTTGCGAAAACGACCCCTCGGCGAACAGCCGGCGCAAGAAGTTGGGAATTTTGAACGCCACGAAAAACGCGTCCATGGCCGGACTCGCACCGAACGCCCGAGCCATCAGCAAATCCCGCAGAAAGCCAAAGCCCCGCGAAACCAGTGTCATCACGCTGACCACAGCGGTGGATCGCATCAGACCATGAGCCATAGATACTCGCTTGTCCTGAAGGCCGTCCGGCGGACGAGTCATGACGCGGCATGGTAGCGACCCTGCTCTTCGATCGCCATGCGTTTGGCGATGGATTGACAGCCCATGGCGGATGGCGCATTATTGCCCGTCTCGAACGGCGGCGCGAAAGCTCCGACACAGATTTTTTCCCAGTTTTCCGGTGGACGAACAGCCCATGGCGAACAGCAAACAGGCCCGTAAGCGCGCGCGACAGGCAGAAGTGGCCCGTCAGCGCAATATCAGCCACAAGACGCGCATGCGCACGTCCATTAAGAAAGTCATCAAGTCCGTTGACGAAGGCGACTTGGGTACGGCGCAAGCCAGCCTCACCGCCGCCATCCCGGTCATCGACAGCATGGTCAACAAGGGCCTCGTTCACCGTAACAAGGCCGCTCGCCACAAAAGCCGCCTCAACAAGCGCTTGAAAGCGCTAAGCCAGGCCGCTACTGCGGGCTGATTCGATCAGATTCCGGCTCGACAAGGCCGCAAAAAGCCCTGCCACGCAGGGCTTTTTTTTGCATCCGAAGGCGGAAAACATGGTAGATCTCCGCTAAGATGATCCCACCGGGGCGATTCGCGCTCTGAACAGACAGGAATCTGACCCATGACCACCGCTTATTGGTGCGTGCTGATCGCCGCTATTATCCCCATGATGATGTCCACGCTCGCCAAAGCCGGCGGCCCGGGATTCGACAATCACGCTGTACGCAGCTATCTGGACAAACAGACCGGCTGGCGGCAACGGGCCAACTGGGCTCAACAGAATGGCTATGAAGCCTTCCCCGCATTCGCCGCCGCGGTCATCATCGCGCACCAGGCCGGCGCCGATCAGGGGACCATCAACTCGCTGGCCGTGGCGTTCATCATCATCCGACTCGTCTATGGCGGCATGTATCTCGCCAATCTGGCCACCTTGCGCAGCCTGGTATGGACCGCCGGCCTCGCCTGTGTAATCGGCCTGTTCATTGCTGCCGCCTGATTGACTCGTCCGCCTCGGCAGCCGTCGCTTCCGAGGCGGTGCGTTCCGGTCAGTTCACCACCATGTTATCGCGGTGAATCAGCTCGGCCTCATCCACATAACCCAGCAGATCGAGAATGCGCGCGCTCGCCTGCCCTTTGATCAGTCGGCACTCTTCAGCACTGTAGTTCACCAATCCGCGCGCCACTTCCATCCCGGCCGCGTCCCGGCAAATCACCACATCCCCGCGACGGAAGTACCCCACGACCGCCGTCACCCCCACTGGCAACAGGCTGCGTCCGGCCTCGCGCAATACGCGCGCAGCGCCGTCATCAACGATCAGCTCGCCACGAACCTGAAGATGACTGTTGATCCACTGTTTGCGAGCGGCGAGCGGTTCCTTGGCCGGATGGAGCAGCGTCCCGACCGCCTCACCCTGGGCAATGCGCAGGAGCGCCTGTGGATGGCGACCGTTGGCGATGATCGTCGCTGCGCCGCTTCGCGCGGCCCGTGCCGCCGCCGTCAGCTTGGTGAACATGCCTCCGCGACCGAGGGCACCGGGCGTTGGCGTGGCCATGGCCAACAATGCCGCATCACCGGCCTGACCCTCCTGAATCAGCCGCGCGCCCGGATTGTTGCGCGGATCACAGTCGAACAGCCCATCCTGGTCGGTGAGGATCACCATCAGCTCCGCTTCAACCAGGTTAGCAACCAGAGAAGCCAGGCTGTCATTGTCCCCAAAGCGCAGCTCTTCGGTACTGACGGTATCGTTTTCGTTGATGATGGGAATGGCATCGAGATCAAGCAGGGTCTTCAGCGTGCTGCGCGCATTGAGATGGCGCTGGCGATCGGTGAGATCGGCATAACTGAGGAGAATCTGCGCTGCATACAGGCCGTGACGTGCGAATTCTGTTTCGTAAGCCTGGACGAGCCGCATCTGCCCCACCGCAGCGGCAGCCTGCAATTCATGCAGCGCCTGGGGCCGCCTGTGCCAGGCAAGTCGCTGCATCCCGGCTGCCACGGCGCCTGACGAGACCAGGCAAACCTGCTTGCCTTGCGCACGCAAAGCAGCCAACTGCGCCGCCCAATCCGCCAGCGCCCCCTCATCGAGACCCTGGCCATTGTTGGTCACCAGCGCGCTGCCGACCTTCACGACCCACCGCCGGCTCCGTCCCAGAGCACCGCGATCCTTCATCCACCAATTCTCCCTATGCCACACCCCGATGCCGAAACACCTTTGGTGAACCATGGATTGTATTCGCGCCGCGCGAAATTCGACTCACCTCAGCGCCCCGGGCGGCCGAACACGACAACCGGTAGATCGCTCGCACCGCTGGCGGCTCACCCACAGTCCGGTGCATTTGCGCTAGCTGCGGGTCGGATCGTAAGGAATATCCGCCGCATCCGAAACCCCGGTTTCCGATGTGATCGCCAGCGCCTGCAGTCTGGCGAATACCGCTTCGCACAATCGCCCAATGCCTTCACCCGTAGCACCAGAAACGACGAAGACCGGCCCCGTCCAATGCAACGCATGCGTCAATGCGGCGACCCGTGCGGATCGCTCGGGCTCAGGCAGTAGATCGGCCTTGTTGAAGACCAGCCAGCGATCGCGGACCGCCAGATCCTCACTGTACCCCCGCAACTCGGCATCGATCGTCTCGACCCCTTTCGCCACGCTCGACTCCGAGGCCGAAGGATCAAGGTCGACCACCTGCAACAACAAACGGGTCCGCTGCAAGTGACGCAGAAACCGGAGGCCAAGTCCCGCACCATCGGCAGCGCCCTCGATCAGGCCGGGGATATCCGCCATCACGAAGCTACGATTCATGCCCAGACTCACCACGCCCAGCTGGGGATGCAACGTAGTGAACGGATAGTCAGCCACCTTGGGCCGGGCTGCCGAAACCGCTCGCAACAAGGTCGATTTTCCCGCATTGGGCAAACCGAGCAGCCCCACGTCGGCCAGCAGCTTGAGTTCCAGACGCAAGCGCCGCATTTCACCCGGCGTGCCTTCGGTGGATTGGCGCGGGGAACGGTTGACGCTGCTTTTGAAGCGCAGATTACCCAGCCCGTGGAAACCGCCTTGCGCCACCTTGAGCTGCTGCCCCGGCACGATCAGATCACCCAGTAGCTCACCGGTATCGGCCTCGTAAACCAACGTTCCGGCCGGAACAGGAACGAAGCAATCCTCGCCACCGCGACCTGTACATTGACTGCCACTTCCGCCGGCTCCGTTCTGCGCGCGATAGGTCCGCTGTACCCGAAAATCGGCTAACGTGTTGATGCCGCCATCGGCAACCAGATAAACGCTTCCGCCGTCCCCGCCGTCCCCGCCGTCGGGGCCACCGAGGGGAATGAACTTCTCGCGCCGGAAACTGACGCATCCGTTGCCGCCGTTTCCGGCCTGGACAGTGATGATGGCTTCGTCAACGAATCGCATGGGCTGGCCCCATCCCAAAAAAGCAAAGCGGCCCCGCGCTGATTCACGCGAGGCCGCTGGAGAACAAGTGGTCTTTGGGAACGCTCAGTCCGCGAGAATACTCACAAACTTGCGGTTATTTGGACCTTTGACCTGAAACACCACGCGGCCGTCCGCCTTGGCGAACAAGGTGTGGTCTTTCCCACAGCCCACGTTCACACCGGCATGAAACCGCGTACCGCGCTGCCGAACCAAAATATGACCCGCCGTCACCCGCTCGCCACCGAAGTGCTTCACACCAAGACGCTTGGAATGAGAGTCACGGCCGTTCCGGGTGCTGCCGCCTGCTTTCTTATGTGCCATGGGTAGTTACCTGCTCGCTTCGACTTGGGATCGCGATCTTCTGGCGGAATCAGCCGCCCTGGATCCCGGTAATTTCCAGCTCGGTGAAGGACTGGCGATGTCCCTTGCGCCGCATGTAGTGCTTGCGACGGCGGAACTTGACGATCTCGACCTTGTCACCCTTGCCGTGATTCCGCACCGTGGCGGTCACTTTGCCGCCTTCGACAAACGGCCGACCAACAGCCAGGTTGTCCCCTTCGCCAATCAGCAAAACCCGGTCGAATTCGACTTGGCTACCTGCTTCTGCCGGGAGTTTCTCCACGCGCAGCACCTCGCCTTGCTGAACCCGATATTGCTTGCCTCCGGTATGGATCACCGCGTACATTACTCACTGTCTCCACAAGGGCCTTGACGGCTTGGGTCACAAAGGACGGGCATTCTACCGCTACCCTCAGAACAGGTCAAACCGGGCATCACCTCGACGCGTGACGCCTGCTTCGCGGCATGGCCTCCCATTCAATGATTCAGCCATCCAACCTACCTAAACCCACCGTGCCCAGATCGGCGCGCGAATCGAACTCAGCACGGCAAACGGAACGCCTTCGATGCACAATCCCGAGATCACGGAAGTCCTAGCGCCCATCCAGGCAGACATGCAGCTCATGGATGCCGTCCTCAAGCGCGCCATGAATTCCGTCGTGCCATTGGTTGGCGAAATCAACCACTACATTGTCGGCAGCGGCGGCAAGCGCCTGCGGCCGGCGGTGCTGCTGTTCTCGGCGCGGGCCTGCGGCTACACGGGCGATCAACATCTGCGCCTGGCTGCCGCGGTCGAAGCGGTGCATACCGCGACCCTCCTGCATGATGATGTCGTCGACAGCTCGGGGCTGCGCCGCGGCCGCGCGACTGCCAATCAGGTCTGGGGCAACGAGGCAAGTGTGCTGGTCGGCGACTTCATGTATTCGCGCGCGACGCAGATGATCGTGGAATGTGGGCGACTGGACATCGTCGAAATCCTGGCCACGGCAGCCAACGACATCGCTGAAGGCGAAGTTGCTCAATTGGCCAACCGCCACAACCCGGAGCTGACCGAGCAACAGTATTTCGATGTCATTCGCAACAAGACGGCCCGCCTGTTCGAGGCCAGCGCCCAGGTCGGCGCCATGATCTCCGGGGCATCCAAATCCCGCGAACGGGCACTGGCACGCTACGGCATTCATCTTGGCAACGCGTTTCAACTGATCGATGATGCCCTCGACTTCACCGGCTCGGTGGATGTCATCGGGAAAAACCTCGGCGACGACCTGGCCGATGGCAAAGCCACATTGCCCTTGATCCATGCTATCCGACACTCTCCCACCGAAGCGGCAGACTGCATCCGCGAAGCAATTCGCAAGGGCAGCCTGGAACAGTTGCCCGCGATCCTCAAAGCAATTGAATCAACCGCCGCCATCGACTACACTGCGCGCCTTGCGGCGCACGAGAGCGAACAGGCCATTGATGCCCTGTCGGAACTAGACCCGACGCCCTATCGGGAATCACTTTCCGCCCTGGCACGTTTCGCGGTCCAGCGCGATTGCTAACCGCATATCCAGCACCATCGGGGTGTAGCTCAGCTTGGTAGAGCGCTGCTTTCGGGAAGCAGAGGTCGTAGGTTCGAATCCTGTCACCCCGACCAAATCGTCACTTATGGATCATGCGAGCGGTTTTTGGGCTCGCCTCCGCAGTCTCTCGCAGGCGGCACGGGATCATACCCAAACCCGCCCCAAGGGTGGCACCGCATCAGCCGCCGAACCGCATAGACGCCCCCCCGCCACGGACCATGACACCGAAGCGCCTCACGCGCATAGGTGGAGCACGTGGGCGTGTAACGGCAGCGCGGCGCCAACCATGGGGATATCGCCAGCTGGTAAATCCCGATCAGCGCCTCCAGTCCGCGCTGCACGGCTCGATCCAGCCGTTGACGCCATCGTGTGATCCACCGCATTTCCCCAGTCTGACCCCCTGACCCCCGGCATGATTGAAACGTTATACCATTACGCCCATGAATGCGCTCTTCCCCTCGATGCGCACGCGCCTCCGGCGTCTCGTGCGTTTGGTGATCCTGTTGCTGGCCCTTTTCGTCACGCCCGCCGCCGGCGCCCCGTTACGGGTGGCGGTCGGTGTGCCGGCGCTCCAGACGCTGGTCTCAGGCGTCGGCGGCGAGCGTGTCGAGACGCTTGTCCTGCATGGCGGCGGAGATCCGCACGCATTCGAGCCCTCGGCACGCCGGATCGCGGCGCTGGCTGATGCACAACTCTATGTTCTCGCGGGACTGCCATTCGAAACCAGCTGGGTACCCCGCCTCAGGGCGATCAATCCGAAACTGGACATCCTCGACCTGCGCCAGATCGGCGGCACTCGCATGACGGATGATTCTCTGACGACCAACCATCGCCACGGCGGTTCACCCGACCCGCATGTCTGGACTGACCCGGTCCGCGCGCTGCAGCTGATCGCTGCCATCGAGGATCGTTTGATCACGCTTGACCCGGACGGGACAGCGCACTACCGGGAGCGTAGTGAGCGTGTAAGCCAGGACTTGCGCGCGCTCGACGCCGAAATCGCCCCGGTGCTCGCGCCCCTGCGCGGCGGCGTCCTGCTGGTCTTTCATCCTGGATGGGGCTACCTTGCGGACCGCTACGGTCTGCGCCAGATCCCGATCGAGGTGGGCGGTCGTGAACCCAGCGCGGCCCAGCTGCAACGCGTGATGGATCTGGCTCGCCAGCGCGGGGCCCGCGCATTGTTCCTGCAGCCGGGTCACGGTGATCGGCTTGCACGCCAAGTCGCGCGCGAACTGAGCATCCCGGTGATCATCGCCGACCCGCTGGCGGCGGATTATTTCGGCAGCATCCGCACGCTCGTCCGCGCCTTGCAAACGGCACCCGAAATCCCATGAGTGCCGACACGCCGGCCATCCGCACCCGGAATCTTGGATTTGCGCACGCGGGACGAGCCGCTGTTCTTCAGGCAATTGATCTTACAGTCAAAAGCGGGGAATTCCTGGGCATCCTGGGACCGAATGGAGCCGGAAAAAGCAGTCTTGTCCAGCTGCTGGCGGGCGTGATCGCCCCTTCGGGGGGTGACATCGAAGTCTTCGATCGTCCGCTGCGTGAAATGCGCGCCCACATTGGTTATGTCCCCCAGCGACCACCCCAGGTGACTCACGTGCCGGTGACAGTCTCCGCGCTGGTGCAACTGGGCTGCCTGCAGGGCTGGGGATCCCTGGGGCGCGCCCGCGCCATCGATCGGCAGCGTGCACGCACCGCCATGATAGAAATGGAACTCACCGAACTGGCGCCGCGGCTGTTGCGCGAACTGTCCGGCGGCGAACTGCAACGTGCCCTGCTGGCCCGGGCATTGGCCGCGGACCCGGCCCTGCTGCTCTTGGATGAACCCACCGCGCACATTGATCCAGCCGCTGAAACCCGGATCTGGACCCTGCTTCGCCGGATGACGCCTGCTCGCACCGTGGTCGTGGTATCTCACGATCCTGCGCTACTCCGCATGCATGCCGACCGGATCGCGCTGCTGAACGGCCGCCTGCGCCTCATCGAGCCGGATGCGCTCGATGCTGCAGCGCTGCAGTGGGCCTACAGTCGTCATCCAGAAATGCAGTCCACGGCTGCGCATTTTCCGGAGATTGCTGGATGACCGGCTTTCTGGATGCCCTGGCCGATCAGGCCTTCCTGCAGCGCGCCCTGCTGGCCGGTATGTTGGCGAGTCTGGGTTGTGGACTGATCGGCCCCTGGGTATTGATCCGTCGCATGAGCCATCTGGCCGGGGGAATCGCCCACGCGGTTCTGGGGGGCCTCGGAATCGCCTTTTTTCTGGGCGGTTCCCCACTCGTCGGGGCAATTGCTGCAGCCGTGGTCGTGGCCCTGCTGATTGGATTGATCCATCTGTACTGGGAAACCCAGGAAGATCTGCTGACCGGCGCCCTGTGGTCCGTCGGCATGGCGGTGGGTTTGCTGTTCATTTACGACACACCAGGCGCCACCACAGATCTCATGAGCTATCTGTTCGGCAACATCCTGCTGGTCAGCGCGCGGGACCTATGGTTCATGCTCCTGATCGATATGCTGGTCCTGGGGATCGTCGTCTTGCTGCATCGCCATTTCCTCGCCATCAGCCTCGACGAGGCTTTTGCCCGTTCACGCGGCATTCCGGTCGCAGCCACCTATCTGATTCTCCTGATCCTGGTCGCCCTGAGCGTGGTCCTGCTGATCCGGGTGGCGGGTCTGATCCTGGTCATGGCCCTGATCACCTTGCCGGCTGCCGCATGCAGCCTCTTCGCGCGCTCGATTGCCGCGCTGACCATCGGCGCGACGACACTCGCCATCAGCTGCACCACGGCGGGTCTGGCCCTCTCCTATGCACCCGACTGGCCTGCTGGTCCCACCATCATCCTGGTCTGCGCGTTCGCTTACGGGGCCACGCTGATTCTGGCCACGCTGCGCCGTCGCATCCGCCACCCCCTCGCGAGGTAAGCCATGTCCGCCACCCGTATCCTCGGCGCCGCGGCCGACACCCGGCACAATCATCGGCGTTGCGTCGATCGCGCGCTCGAACAGGCCGAATCGACCTGCCGGAATCAGGGCTTGCGGCTCACTCCGATCCGCCGTCAGATCCTCGCGCTCATTTGGCGGGATCATCAGCCGGTCAAGGCCTACGATCTGATCGATGCCCTCCGCGATCAGGGCGTCAAGACCGGCCCCCCGACGGTTTACCGGGCACTGGATTTCCTCCTCAAGGCCGGCCTGATCCACCGGCTGGATACCGTTAACGCGTTTATTGGATGCGGCGCTCATGGCCAACCGCATGCCGGCATGTTTCTCATCTGCCAGTCCTGTGGCGCGGTGATGGAACTGGACGCACCGGCACCGGTCCGCCTCATTCGCGAAGAAGCCGATCACCTCGGATTCGACCTCGTGGCGCAGGCCGTCGAGATCCTGGGCTACTGCCGACGCTGCACGCCGCATCAGCCGGCTGAAAAAACCGCGAGCGCATCCGATGCGCCGGACAAGACTTTCCGCAGGAGCGATACGTGAAACCCGGACATCGAGCGCGCCGCGATGGCTGACTCCGCAATCCCGATGGAAACCTTGCTTGCACTGCGCTGGCGCCAGCACAGCGATGCCTGGGTGGATGCCGTCCGGGAACGCCGCATCGGCAGCCGGATCGGCGCGACCGATCAGGCGCTGATTGATGCCATTCTCACCCAGCGGCCGACCGACCTCCTCGACCTGGGCTGCGGTGAAGGCTGGCTGGCCCGGCGCCTGCACCCCCTTGGCATTGGCGTCACGGGCATTGATGCCGAACCACGGCTGATCCATGCCGCGCAACAAGCGGGCATCGGGACCTTTCGGGTCGCAAACTACGGCGATCTGCCCATTCCTTTCGGCCCCTTCGCCATGGCCGTCAGCAACTTTGCCTTGCTGGGCGATGAATCGGTCCGAGGTCTGTTCGCATCCCTGTCCCGCATCCTGAAGCCGGGCGGCCATCTGATCGTGCAAACGCTGCACCCTCTCTCGCTGGCTCCAGATCATTATCAGGACGGCTGGCGGGAGGATTCCTGGGCCGCATTCAGCGCGGTTGGCGACACTGCGCCGCCCTGGTATTTCCGGACCCTGCAGTCCTGGGCCGCACTGTTCCGCGATCATCACCTGAAGCTGATCGACCTGCGCGAGCCCATGGCCCCCGGCAGCATCACACCTGCATCCATCCTCTTCATTGCCCGTCGCGACTGAACCCTCGCGGGAAATTCCGGCATTGCGCGGCATCGCCAGCGCCGATGCGCCACATGAACCATGCCCCCGCCATCGGCACGCCAATGGGCCATGGAAGCCATGCCCGGGCTGAGTTACTCTTGGGTCCCTCCCCAGCCACCCCGAGGTGTTCGCGATGTATAGCGGCGACCGTTCGGCCCGGCCCATCAGCCTCGACACGTTGCGGCGCATGAAGGCCGAAGGTGAAAAGATTGTCTCGCTCACGGCCTACGACGCCAGTTTTGCGGCCCAGATGGATGCCGCTGGGGTGGAGTGGGTGCTGGTCGGCGATTCGCTCGGTATGGTGATCGAAGGCTACGACAGCACCCTGCCGGTCACACTGGACACGATGATTCACCACACCCGCGCCGTGGCTCGGGGATTGCAGCGCGGCTTCCTCGTCGCAGACCTGCCCTTTGGCACCTGCAACACCCCGGAACAGGCCATGCAGAGCGCAGCGCGGCTGATGCAGGAAGGCGGCGCGCGCATGATCAAACTCGAAGGCGGCGCTTTGCAGCAGGAACTGGTGGCCTATCTCACCGCGCGTGGGGTGCCGGTGTGCGCCCACATCGGCCTGCAACCCCAGTTCGTTCACAAGCTGGGCGGCTACAAGGTGCAGGGACGCAGCACCGAAGCCGCAAGCGCCATGCGCCGAGAAGCCGAAGCATTGGTCGCAGCCGGTGCCGACATGCTGCTGCTCGAGTGCGTGCCGGCCACCCTGGCTGCGGAGATCACCGCCGCCGTGCCGGTTCCGGTCATCGGCATCGGCGCCGGTGCCGATGTCGACGGCCAAGTGTTGGTGGTCTATGACATCCTGGGCATTTCGCTGGGCAAACGCCCCCGTTTTTCCAAGGATTTTCTAGCAGGGCGTGGGAGCATCGCTGAAGCCCTGCAGGCCTATGCGCAAGCGGTCAAGCAAGGCGCGTTTCCCGCTGCCGAACACACTTTCTGACGGAGAGGCGGACATGGAACGCGTCGAAACGGCCGAAGCACTGCGTCAGCGGATCACGCGTTGGCGGCAGGCCGGGCAACGCATCGCGCTGGTGCCGACCATGGGCAACCTGCATGCCGGACACCTGGCCCTGGTCGACCGCGCGCGCGGATTGGCACAGCGGGTCGTCGTCAGCATTTTCGTCAACCCCACCCAGTTCGGACCGGGCGAGGATTTTGAGGTGTATCCACGCACCCCCGAGGCTGATTGCGCCGCGCTGGCCGAACGCGGTGCCGATCTGGTGTTTCTCCCGCCGGTGGCCGTGATGTACCCGGCGGGCGCACCCGGCGCCGTACGCGTGGAGGTGAGCGGTCCATTGACCGAAGGCTTGTGCGGTGCCTCCCGGCCTGGCCATTTCAGCGGGGTGGCCACCGTTGTGACCAAGCTCTTCAATCTGGTTCAGCCAGACGTGGCGATCTTTGGGCAGAAAGACTACCAACAGCTGGCCATCCTTCGCACGATGGTGCGTGAACTGGCGATGCCGATCCGCATCGTGGGTGTGGAAACCCAACGCGAAGCCGATGGATTGGCACTCAGTTCGCGCAACCAGTATCTGGATCCACCGCAGCGCGCCCTGGCCCCGACCATCCATGCGATCCTGTCGGATACCGCCGAGAAGCTGATCGCCGGCGAGCGTGACTATCCAGCGCTGGAAGCGCGGGCCGGCATGCGGTTGACCGACGCCGGATTCGCCGTGGAATACGTCCGCATCGTTCGAGCTGATGATCTGAAAGCCCCGGAGGGCGGGGAAAAGCGGCTGGTCGTAGCGGTGGCCGCCAAAGTTGGATCAACAAGGCTTATTGACAATATTGAGGTAAACATCTCAGAATGATGAATCTCACCCCTTGCCGGGGACAGGTTTGGGTTGCCGCGCGATTGGCAGCCCGGATTTCTGAATTCACGTCGAATACCGTCGTTTGACGCAATTGGGGAGCGAGTCGCCAGGGATGCCGGCTGCGCTCGAGGGCCATGGATCGTTCCGTATCCACATCACTGCCGAGATGGGTGATATGCACTTGACCTTGCTCAAAGCCAAACTACACCGCGCGCGCGTCACTCACGCCGAGCTCGAGTATGAAGGCTCCTGCGCGATCGATGGCCGTCTGTTGGATGCAGCGGGCATCTTGGATTACGAACAGATCCAGATCTATAACGTCACCAATGGTGAGCGCTTCACCACCTATGCCATTCGGGCCGAGGAAGGATCGCGCATCATTTCGGTGAACGGCGCCGCTGCCCACAAGGCGAATGTGGGCGACTGCATCATCATCTGCGCCTACGTCGGCCTCGAGGCTACGGAAGCCGCCCGCTTCAAGCCCAAGCTGGTGTATCTGGATGAACAGAATTTCGTGACCCATACCCGCAATACCATTCCGGTGCAGCTCGCTACTGCCTGATCGGAAGCCCGCTCGAGTTCTTGAGTGTTTTTTTCGTGAAGCCCCCGTATCCCGTCCGGATACGGGGGCTTTGCTTTATTCGACACGCCCAGCTGTGCAATCCTCATGGTCCCCCCTTTTTCCGAGGAGCGCGTCGTGACCCCCGTCGACCAACTGCCTGCCTGGAAAGCACTCGAAACCCACCGCGATCAGATGAAGAATCGCCATCTGCGCGCGTTGTGCACAGACGATCCCGGGCGCGCAGACCGCTGGCGGACGCGCGTGGGTCACCTCGAAGTCGACTACACCAAACACCGCGCCACCGAAGACACCTTCCATCACCTGTTCGCTCTCGCCGAACAGACTGACGTGCCCGCGCAGATCGCCCGACTGTTTGCCGGCGCGCGCATCAACACCACCGAGCAACGCGCGGTACTGCACATGGCGTTGCGCGGGGATGCCCACAGCGTCTTTCGCGTCGATGGCGAGGATGTGATGCCCCAGATCATGGCGACGCGGGCCCGTATGCGCCAAGCCTGTGAGACGCTTCGTGCCGGTGCCTGGCTGGGCGCCGCCGGCGAGCCGGTCACCGATGTCGTCAACATCGGCATCGGTGGCTCCGATCTCGGTCCGTTCATGGCCTGCGAAGCGCTGCAACCCTACCTGACCGACACGCCGCGTGTGCATTTCGTCTCCAATATCGACGGCGCACAGATCAGCCGTGTGCTGGCGCCGCTGGATCCGCGCCGCACCCTCTTCATCGTCAATTCCAAGAGCTTCGGCACGCTGGAAACCAAAGCAAACGCCGATACCGCCAAGCACTGGCTGCAACAGTCCGGCCTGCCGCTCGATGCCGTGATGAGCCGGCATTTCCTGGCCGTCTCGGCCAACCAGGCGGCACTGTCGGCCTTCGGCATTCCGGAGGAACACCGGTTTCCCATCTGGGACTGGGTCGGCGGCCGCTACTCGCTCTGGTCAGCCACCGGCCTGGCCATCGCCATTGCGATCGGCATGGACGGGTTCGAATCGATGCTGGCCGGCGCACGGCTGATGGACGAGCATTTCCGCCACGCCCCCATGATCGACAACCTGCCACTGCGGCTGGGCCTGCTGGGCGTCTGGTATGCCGATTTCCTGGGCGCAGCGAGCCAGGCCGTCCTGCCGTATGACGATCGCCTGCGCAGCCTGCCCAGCTACCTGCAACAGGCCGACATGGAAAGCAACGGCAAACGGGTCACACGGGACGGTCAGGCCGTCACCTGGGCCACCGGCCCCATCGTGTGGGGCGCACCGGGCACCAACGGCCAGCACGCCTTTTTCCAGCTCATGCACCAAGGCACGCACCTGATTCCCGCCGATTTCATCGGCTGCATTCGACCGCACCATCCCCATACCCGCCATCACCGTGCACTGATCGCCAATATGCTGGCCCAGAGCGAAGCGCTGATGCACGGACGCACCGAGGCCGAAACCCGCGCCGCTTTGGCCGCTCGTGGGCTGGACGAGTCTCGCATCGACGCCTTGACCCCACACAATGTCTTTCCCGGCAATCAGCCAAGCACGACGATCCTGCTCGACGCGCTGACTCCGGAAGCCCTTGGCAGCCTCATCGCACTGTATGAGCACCGTATTTTCACCCAAGGCGCCATCTGGGGCATCAATTCCTTCGATCAATGGGGCGTCGAACTGGGCAAGATCATGGCCCAGACCGTGATCGGCGAGCTGGAGAGCGGCCAGATCGGCGCCAGCCATGATCCATGGTCCGCCGCCTTGCTCACCACCTGCCTGGCTCCCACCGACTGAATATTCCGGCCGACCCGCAGCGACCATAATCTCCCCGCCGCAGTCGCCGCTACTTCGGCAGGAACGCGCGCACGCCGTCCTGCTGCACACAGGCGAAGGGATGTCGATACAGCCAGCCGAGCCGCTCGGCGGTGAGCAGTTCGGCGGACTGGCCCCACAGAGCGGTGCCGTCGTGCCCCAACAGGAGTACCTGCGCGCAATACCGGGCCGCCAGATTGGGATCGTGCAGGCTGACGAGGACCGTTTTACCCGCCTCGCGAACCAGGCTCGCCAGGTGATCCATGACCAGGATCTGGTGATGCCAGTCCAGATGGTTCACGGGCTCATCGAGCAGCATCACCTGCGGGTCCTGCGTCAACAACGTGGCCAGCGCGACCCGGCGGCGTTCTCCGCCCGAGAGGGTATCGAGCGCACGCGTAGCGAAGTCAGCGAGCTGCATGACGGCCAGCGCCGAGCCAATCGCCTGCCGATCCGCGCCAGATAGGCTGCGCCATAGGGATTGATGCGCAAACCGGCCCGCGCAGACCGCCTCTTCGACCGTCGCTGGAAACGGCTCGACATCATCCTGAAACAGCAAACCCAATCGCCGCGCACGCGCGCGCGCCGACCAGGCACCGACCGGACGCCCATCGAGCATCACCGACCCGCTACGCGGAGCACGCAAACCCGCCAGCGTATGAAGCAAAGTGGTCTTGCCGCTGCCGTTGGCGCCCAGGACGGCGGTCATGTGGCCCGATTTCAGGGCGAAGTCGAGCGAATGGAGGGAAGACGTTCGGGGAAGGTCGAGGACCAGACGGGACGCCGCCAAACACGTCATCGGGCAATGCGCCGGTTCAACAGATACAGGAACATCGGCACACCGAGGAAGGCCGTTACCACCCCCACCGGCAACTGCTGAGGCGCCAGAATCGTTCGCGCCAGCGTATCGGCGAGCACCAGAAAGCCGCCACCGGCCAACGCGGCCGCGGGAATCAACAACCGCTGATCATTGCCGATCGCCAGACGCAGCAGATGGGGAATGACCAAGCCCACGAAACCCACGCTCCCCGCCACGGTCACGGCCGAGGCGGTCGCCAGCGCAGCCACGATATGAATCGCCGGTTGCAATCGGCCCACCGGCACGCCCATGGATCGGGCCTGGAGGCTGCCCCGCGCCAGCACGTTGAGGCTGCGCCCCAGCGGGAGAGCCAGACCGGCCAGTATCGCCAGTACCGCCAGCGCCCACCATGGAGTCCGTACCACAGCGCCCAAATCACCCATCAGCCAGAACAACATTCCGGGCAGATGAAATGGATCCGCCACCGCCAGCAAGAAGCGGATCAAGGCCCACCAGCCGGCCGCCAGTCCCACCCCACTCAACAGCAGTCGCGCCGGATTCCAGCCGCTGCCCTGACGGGCCAGGCCGAAAACCAGCGCAATGGACCCGAGCGCACCGAGGAACGCCGGCAAGGCGATCTGTGCCGTCCCCATTCCCGCCATCAAGCCCAGTAACGCCGCCACCGAAGCGCCGCCGGAAACACCCAGTACATAGGGATCCGCCAAGGGATTGCGCAACATCACCTGCATCAGTGCCCCGGCTACCGCCAGCAGACCGCCGACCGCGAAGGCCGCCAGGGCGCGCGGCAGGCGCACAGACCAGACGATTTGCCCTGCCAGTTGGTCGCCCTGCCCCGCCAGGGCGAACAGCACCCGCTGGGGCGACAGATTCAAGCTGCCCACCATCAGCCCGGTCAGCACCGCAGCTGCCGCAGCGCAAGCCAGACTGATCAGGACCGCGACGTAGCGAGGCATGGGCCGCTATCATAAATGCGCTGGCTGCCGGCATCCGGCGCTCCCGAACACTCGACAAGGACACCACCATGACCACCAGCCCAATGTTGGACACGGCAATCGCCGCGGCCCGCGCCGCCGAGGCCATCATCCGTCGCTACTACGAAGGGGAATTTGCGGTTCAACTCAAGGCCGATCAGACGCCGGTGACCGCTGCCGACGTCGAAAGTGAAGAGGCGATCCGCCTGATCATCCGGGAACGCTTTCCGGATCACGGGTTCTACGGCGAGGAAGGCGGCATGGAAAACGCCGACGCCGAGTGGGTATGGCTGATCGACCCGATCGACGGCACCAAGAGCTTCGTGCGCCGCTACCCGTTCTTTTCGACCCAGATCGCCCTCATGCACGAAGGAGAGCTGGTGCTCGGCGTCTCCAATGCGCCCTTGTTCGGCGAGATGGCCTGGGCCGAACGCGGGCACGGCGCCTTTCTCAATGGCGAACGCATCCAGGTCAGCGACATCAGCCTCCTCGAGGCCGCAACGCTGTCGGTCGGCAACATCAAGACGCTCGCCGCCTCGCACGGCTGGGCCGGGCTCGGCCGGCTGGTGCAGGCAGTGAACCGCACACGCGGCTATGGCGACTTCTACCACTACCACCTCCTCGCGGCGGGCAAGATCGACGTGGTGATCGAATCGGATCTCAATATCCTGGACATCGCGGCACTGACCGTGATCATCCGTGAAGCCGGCGGCGATGTGACCCAGCTCGACGGCAACCCGGTGGACCTCAAGACCAGCTCGCTTCTGGCCACCAACGGCCGGCTGCGCCACGCGGTCAACGAATTGCTTCAGTCCTGAGGCAGCGGCACCGGCTGCTCGCCCCGGCGTAGCGTGAGGACAGGCCAGCCGCGCTGGCGCGCCTGTTCCTCCAGCAGCGGATCCGGATCGATCGCAACCGGATGTTCCACCTGTCCCAACAACGGCAGGTCGTTGTGCGAATCACTGTAGAACCAGGTTTCGGCCGGCTGCGCTCCAGCCAGCCACTCGGCCAGACGGATCACTTTACCGTCGCGATAGCATGGGACGCCCGCCACCCGACCGGTGTACGCACCGGCCTCTTCTTCGGGGTCGGTGGCGATCAGGGCGTCGACGCCGAACAGGCGGGCAATCGGCTCGGTGACGAAGCGGTTGGTCGCAGTGATGATCACGGTTCGGTGTCCCTGTCGACGGTGCTGGTCCACCAGGGCCTGCGCCGCAGGCAGCACGATGGGACCGATCAATTCGGCGACGAACCGCTCACGCCAGGCTTCGAGCCGTTCGCGCGGATGATCGGCAAGCGGCTTGAGCGCAAAGGCGAGAAACTCATGGATGTCGAGCGTGCCGGCGCGATAGGCATCATAGAAGCGCTGGTTCTGCGCACGATAATGCGTGCCGTCCACCACGCCGAGCGTGACCAGATAGTCTCCCCACAGATGATCGCTGTCACCGGCCAAGAGGGTGTTGTCCAGATCGAAAAGAGCCAAAGTCACGCGCCAATCTCCCCTGTTCAAGCGAGCCGAAGCATACCCAAACGGCCCCGGCTGGTCGAGAAACCCTTCAAACTGGTAAGGTTTTCTGCTATCTAAACTACACAAGCGAATTGAGACCGGAGTGCACTTGTGATCGATGTCGACGGCTTTCGTCCCAATGTGGGGATCATGCTGGCCAATGCCAAGCATGAACTCCTGTGGGCTCGTCGCATCGGCCAGAACGCTTGGCAGTTCCCCCAGGGCGGCATCGATCCGGGAGAGAACGCAGAACAGGCGCTGTTCCGTGAACTACGCGAAGAGATCGGGTTGACCGCCGGAGACGTCCAGATACTCGGCTGCACGCGCGGTTGGTTGCGCTACTACCTGCCCAAGCGCTTCATCCGCCGCAACGCCTGGCCGCGCTGCATCGGGCAGAAACAGGTCTGGTTCCTGTTGCGGCTCACGGCCGCCGAAGATCGTGTCCGACTGGATTTGGGACCCAAACCCGAATTCGATCATTGGCGTTGGGTGCCCTACTGGCACCCAGTCAATGAAGTCGTTTTCTTCAAGCGGCGCGTCTACCGCCGCGCCCTGCAGGAACTCGAACCTTTGCTCACCGGCGCCAATGGCGGCTTCGTCGGTACCCGCCGACCCCGAAATCCGGCCTGAGCCCTCAAGCCGACCCGGGTGTTTCACGATATTAAGAATGATGGTGCGGTTTCCCCAATACTGCGCCTCTCCCTTAATGTATCGAGGAAACACGGCCCATGGCCCTTAGCTCCCTCAGCCCTTCTCGCCTGTCCGGTCTGGCACGCCGCCTGGTGCAATCGGGTCTGCTCACCGACGAAGCAGCGCTGCGTGCCCTGGAAGAGGCCGCCGCCAGCCGACAGGCTTTGGTGGTCTATCTCTATGAACACAAACTGGTAGGTGAGCGCGAACTGGCGCGGATGGTGGCGGAGGAATTCGGTACGCCGGTGATCGATCTCACGGCGCTCGATCTGCGCAACATGCCCATGCGCCTGGTCGATGAAAAACTGTTGCGCCGGCATCAGGTCTTGCCGATCTTTGTGCGCGGCCACCGCCTGTACGTCGCCATGAGCGATCCGACCAACCAACAGGCACTGGACGACATCGCCTTTGCGACCCGCAAGCAGGCCGTGGGACTCATCAGCGAGCACACGCAACTGCTCGAGATGCTCGACAAGGCCCTGGATGCCCATGATGCACGCCTGACCGCGCTGGCCGATG
Source organism: Candidatus Macondimonas diazotrophica (assembly GCF_004684205.1). NCBI lineage: Bacteria > Pseudomonadati > Pseudomonadota > Gammaproteobacteria > Chromatiales > Ectothiorhodospiraceae > Candidatus Macondimonas > Candidatus Macondimonas diazotrophica. The sequence continues at coordinate 10,681 of NZ_SRIO01000004.1, read as the reverse complement.
CCGATCTCGAAAAACTCGATGTCCAAGGCGGCGACGCGGCAGCCAGCGTCACCGAACCGGATGTGGACGACGCGCCGGTCGTGCGGTTCATCAACAAGATTCTGCTCGATGCCGTCAACAAGGGCGCCTCCGACATCCACTTCGAACCATACGAGCAGTTCTACCGCATTCGCCGGCGTCAGGACGGCATCCTGTACGACATCAATCGCCCGCCGGTGACGCTCGGCATGCGCCTGGCTGCCCGTCTCAAGGTCATGGCGCGGCTGGATATCGCCGAACGGCGCGTCCCGCAGGACGGTCGCATCAAACTGAAACTATCCAAACAGCGCGCCATCGATTTTCGTGTCAGCACCTGCCCCACCCTTTGGGGAGAGAAGATCGTGCTGCGTATCCTGGACGCCACCAGCGCCCAGATCGGCATCGATTCCCTCGGTTTCGAACCGCATCAGAAGGCGATCTATCTCAAGACCCTGTCCAAACCACAAGGCATGATTCTGGTTACCGGCCCGACCGGCAGCGGCAAAACAGTCACCCTCTATACGGGTCTGAACATCCTCAACACCACCGACCGCAATATCTCGACGGCCGAAGACCCCGTCGAAATCAATCTGCCCGGCATTAACCAGGTCAACGTGAACCCGCGCATCGGTCTGGACTTTGCCAATTCCCTGCGCGCTTTCCTGCGTCAGGACCCGGATGTGATCATGGTCGGGGAAATTCGCGATCTCGAAACCGCGGAAATCGCCATCAAGGCTGCGCAGACCGGCCACATGGTGCTTTCCACCCTGCATACCAACGACGCGCCGCAGAGCCTGGAACGGCTCATCAACATGGGCGTGGCTCCGTTCAACATCGCCTCATCGGTCCACCTGATCATCGCCCAGCGGCTGGCGCGGCGATTGTGCCGTCATTGCCGGACACGGATGGAGGTTCCGCGGGATGCCCTGTTGCAGCTGGGTTTCCTGCCGGAAGAACTGGATGAACTGGTGATCTATGGGCCTAAAGGTTGTGAACACTGCACCGATGGATACAAGGGGCGAGTCGGCATCTATCAGGTTCTGCCGGTGTCCCCGGCCATCGGTCGCATCATCATGGACGGCGGCAATTCACTGGATATTGCCAAACAGGCCGCCGAGGAAGGCGTCATCGACCTGCGCCGCGCCGGCTTGAACAAAGTCAAGGAAGGGCTCACCGGTCTCGAAGAAATCCATCGCGTCACCATCGACTGAAACGGATCATCCCATGGCCAATCAAGCCGTCAAAAACGCCCTGTTCGTCTGGGAAGGCAAGAACAAAAGCGGCAAAATCGTCAAGGGAATGCAGAATGCGCCCAGCGAAGCGGTCATCCGCGCGCTGCTGCGCCGCCAAGGCATCAACCCGACCACGATCAAAAAACAGAACAACCGGGCCTCCAGCCGGCGCAAGCAGAAGATTCGCCCGGTCGATATCGCGATCTTCTCCCGCCAGCTGGCCACCATGATCGGCGCGGGGGTGCCCCTGGTGCAGGCGCTGGACATCGTGGCGCGGGGCAATGACAACTTCGCAATGCGCGAACTCATCCTCAGTATCCGCGCCTCCATCGAAGGCGGCTCCTCTCTCTCCGAAGCCCTTGCTGCACATCCCGTCCAGTTCGACGATCTATTCGTCAATCTGGTGGGCGCCGGCGAAAAATCCGGCGCGCTGGAAACCCTGCTGGACAAGATTGCCACCTACAAGGAAAAGGCCGAAGCCATCAAGGCCAAAGTTCGCAAGGCACTGACCTATCCGACCGTGGTGACGATCGTGGCGTTCGTGGTCACCGGCATTCTGCTCTATTTCGTGGTCCCGCAATTCGAGGGGCTGTTCGGCAGCTTTGGGGCGGATTTGCCCGCCTTCACGCGGCTGGTCATCAATCTGTCTGAATTCGTCCGGACATGGTGGTGGGCGATCCTGGGATCCATTGGCGCCATCGCAGCCGTCCTGCGCTACTTCAACCGGACGTCCCCAAAATTCCGGCGCCGGCGCGACCAGTTGCTGCTGCGCGTACCGGTGATCGGCAGAATTCTTCACAAGGCGGCGCTGGCCCGATTCACACGCACGCTGTCCACCATGTTCGCGGCCGGGGTACCCCTGGTGGAAGCCATGGAATCGGTCGCCGGCGCAACCGGCAACATCCTGTTCCAGGAAGCCGTCATGACCATGCGCGAGCAGGTGGCCACCGGCCAGCAGCTGCACCTGTCCATGCAGGAGCGGATGGACCTCTTTCCCAACATGGCCATCCAGATGATCGCCATCGGCGAAGAATCCGGCTCACTGGACGAGATGTCTGCCAAGGTCGCGGAATTCTATGAGGCCGAGGTGGATAATCTCGTGGACAATTTGAGCACATTGCTGGAACCGCTGATCATGGCCATTCTCGGCGTGCTGGTCGGCGGCCTGGTCACGGCGATGTATCTGCCGATCTTCCAGATGGGGAATGTGATTTGATGCGTGCGCCGGCTGCCCTGGGGCGAGACACCCAGGGCACGGTCCCGGAGGCGCCGCGCCCGCCTGCACATACCGCCACGATCGGGGCCACGCGACAGGGATCTGCTCCCACACCGCCGGTCGATACGTGGCCATAAACGACGGACCATTTCATGGATGCGCTGCTGAATCTCTTGCAAGCCCGACCCGATATACGTATCGGGGTGTTCTTTTTACTCGGTCTGCTGGTCGGCAGCTTCCTGAATGTCGTGATCCTGCGCCTGCCGCCCCGACTGTTCCATCGCTGGCGCGCCGAGGCGCGCGAAACGCTGGCATTGCCGGTCGCAACCGGTAAAGACGCCGAACCGCCGCCCGGCATCGTCCGTCCGCCGTCGCGCTGCCGCCATTGCGGGCAGCACCTGCGGCCATGGCACAACATCCCGCTGTTGAGCTATCTCGCCCTGCGGGGACGCTGCGGGCACTGCGGCGCGCCCATCAGCCTGCGCTATCCCCTGGTGGAACTCTTCACGGCGCTCGCCTTCGCAATCGTCGCCTGGCGTTTCGAGATCGGACCCGCTGCCTTAGGCGCTCTGATCTTCACGGGCTTGCTGATCGCGCTGTCCGGGATTGATCTGGATCACCAGATTCTGCCGGACAACCTGACACTGCCCGGCATGTGGCTCGGTCTTGTGGTCAACCTCGGGGGCACGTTTACCGACCCTGTGGCTGCACTCATCGGCGCCATGGCCGGCTATCTTTCGCTTTGGAGCGTCTATCAGGCGTTCCGGCTGCTGACCGGCAAGGAAGGCATGGGCTACGGGGATTTCAAACTCCTGGCACTGATCGGGGCGTGGCTGGGCTGGACCCATCTTCCGGGTGCGATCCTGATTGGCTCGCTGCTTGGTGCCCTCATCGGCAGCGTGGCTCTGCATGTCAGTGGGCGCAATCGCCAAACGCCGATTCCCTTCGGCCCGTTCCTCGCCGCCGGGGGGTGGATCATGCTGATTGCCGGGGACTTTCTGAATCGGGGCTATCTGAATTTGTCGGGTATGGCGTAAGCTTACGCTTTTGCCACGTCCACGAGGGATGGTCCATGTTCATCGTCGGACTCACGGGCGGTATTGCCAGCGGCAAATCAACCGTTGCGGAACGATTCACGCGCCTTGGTATCCCGGTGATCGATGCCGATGCCTTGGCCCGCGATGTCGTCGAACCCGGCCAGCCCGCGCTCGATCAGCTGATTCAGACCTTTGGCACCGACATGCTCACCCCGGACGGCCGACTGGACCGGGAGCGACTCCGCGAACATGTCTTCGCCAAGCCCGAGCAGCGCCGCGCGCTCGACCGCATCATGCATCCCGCCATCGGCCGGGCCATGCAGCAGGCCTTGCAGGCCGCTCAGGGCCCCTATGTCATCCTCATGGTTCCGCTTCTGGTGGAAACTGGCCAGCATCGATTGGTCAACCGGGTACTGGTCGTGGATGTCCCCGAATCGGTTCAGGTCCGCCGACTCATGGGGCGCGATAGCTGTGACGAAACCCAGGCGAAGGCCATCCTCGGTGCACAGGCAAGTCGAGATCAGCGCTTGGCAGCGGCCCACGATATCATCAACAATGAAGGCGAACCTGCAACACTGGATGCAGCGGTGGACAGCCTTCATCGTGCCTACCTGGAAATGGCGACTGATCCCCATGCCCGCGAAAGGCGATGGCAATTACCCTGACCGCCTGCCCGCACACGGTTCGTTTCCATCTCGTTCAGCAGATTTTGAGGCATCGTGCATTTCGAACACCCCCTCAACGAACGCATCCGCAAGTTTCTCCGTCTGGAGTTCGTGCTGACCCAAGCGCGGCATCCGCTGCACGGGCGGACGGCCTGGGATGCGCGCGCCACGCTCGGCCATCTGCTCGAAATCCTGGATACCCTGGGCCGCAGCGACATCAAAAGCGAACTCATCGCTGAACTCGATCGCCAGAGCCAACATCTCGAGCGGCTGAGGCAGCGCGATGGCGTGGATCAGTCCCAGCTGAGCGAAGTCATCACCCGGCTGCGGCAGCTGGTGGATCGCCTGCATGCCCTTCCCGGTCAACCCGGCTACGCCTTACGCCACCATGAACTGCTGACCACCTTCCGGCAGCGCGCGGCCATTCCCGGCGGGGCAGCGCCATTCGATCTGCCCGCACTGCATTGTTGGCTCAACCAGCCGCATGAAAAACGCCAGCTTCAGCTTGAGCACTGGCTGGGGGAGTTCGACCTGTTGGCCGAATGCGTGGAAACCCACAATCGACTCATCCGGGAAACTGCGCGGCGCAGCCAGGAAGTGGCCCACCAAGGCTGTTTCGAGCAAACCCTTGACCCAGAGCGCCCCTATCAGATGCTGCGCATCAGCCTGCCCTCCGACAGCGGTCTTTTCCCGGAAATCAGCGCCGGCCGGCATCGCCTCACGCTCCGGTTCATGCATCAGCCCGATCTCTCCCAACGCGTCGTGCTCTACCGGGAAAATGTCCCGTTCCGGCTCGCCTGTTGCGGCATGATGTCATGACATCGCAAACGCCCGAACGGCTGCTACGCTGTCCCCGCTGCGGCAAGATGACGCGCGCCGGGGACAATCCGTTTCGCCCGTTCTGCAGCCAGCGTTGCAAGCTGATCGACCTCGGCGCCTGGTTGGGTCAGGATTACCGAATTCCAGCCCAGCCCGCCGATCCGGGCGGTGATGCGTGGTCCCACCCCGAGGACCCTGAGCATCAGGGTTGACCTGATATCTGCACCGTCACCCAGGGCAGCGGCGAATACCGGAGGACCGCATGGCTGAGACGACAGCGTCGATTCCCAATGCCCGTTTACTGCGCCTGACCGGTCTGGCCTCCGTGGCCACCGCAATGCTGCTGATTCTGGCCAAGACTGCGGCCTGGATGCTGACCGACTCGATTGCGCTGCTGGCTTCGCTGGTCGACTCGATGATGGATTCAGCCGCATCGCTGATCAACCTCCTGGCGATCCGCTACGCCCTGATCCCGCCGGACGATGAACACCGCTTCGGTCATGGCAAGGCCGAGGCGCTCGCCGGCCTCGGTCAGGCGATGTTCATTGCCGGCTCGTCGGTCTTTCTCGTCCTGCAGGCCATCGAACGGCTGCTCCGTCCGAAACCACTGGACGATGCCGGCATCGGAATCGCCGTCATGGTGTTCAGCATCGCCGTCACGCTGGCGCTGATCACGCTGCAGCGCTACACCATCCGCCGCACCGGCTCCACCGCCGTACGCGCCGACTCCCTGCATTACGTCAGCGACCTTGCCGTCAATCTCAGCATCATCCTTGCCCTGCTGGCCGCGGCCGCAGGCTTTCCCGCACTGGATGCGTGGGCGGGGATCGCGATCGCCGGCTACATCCTCTACAGCGCCTGGCACATCGCCCAGGACGCCTTTCATCATCTGCTGGACCGCGAAGTGGACGGTGCCGTACGCGAGGCGATTCTGAATCTTGCACACCAACCGGAGGAGGTACGCGGCGTGCACGATCTGCGCACCCGCCAGTCGGGGCAGCAGATGTTCGTGCAGATCCACCTGGAGATGAGCCGTGACCTGCCGCTCTGGCAGGCGCACCGGGCGGCGGAATGGGTGGAAACGGCGGTGCGGAAGCGCTTTCCCGGCAGTGACGTCATCGCCCACCAGGACCCGTGGCCCATGCTGCCGAGCGATGAGGAACTCAGCGTCTCCCTGCCGGACCTCCACCACCGCGGATAAGCCCCAGCGCGTCACCGCCCAGGCGCGCTAGCGCCGTGTGCCGAGGTAGAAGGTCGCAGGTCAGGCGCCGCGCGGAGTTACGGGGGCGGAGAGCGCCCGAAAGGTCTCGTCCGCTGCCAGCAGCGTCGCCGCCAGTTCGCCTTCGCCATGCATGGCCGAGACGAACCCCGCCTCGAAGGCCGAAGGCGCCAGATAAACCCCACGCGCCAGCATGCCGTGGAAAAACCGCTTGAACCGCGCCACATCGCACGCCATGACCTCCTCGAAATGGCGCACGTCCGCGTTGTCCGTAAAGAACAGCCCGAACATGCCGCCCACGGCGTGGGTGGTCAGCGCAATCCCATGCGCCGCCGCGCGCTCGGCGAGGCCGTCGACCAGCCGCTGGGTCATGTTCTCCAGCCGTTCGAAAAAGCCGGGCTGGCTCAGGATATTCAACGTTGCCAGTCCCGCCGTCATGGCCAGCGGGTTGCCGGACAGCGTACCCGCCTGATAGACCGGACCGTCCGGGGCGAGCTGGTTCATCAGATCGGCCCGTCCGCCGAAAGCACCGACCGGCATGCCGCCGCCGATCACCTTGCCCAGCGTGGTGAGATCGGGCCGCACGCCATAGCGCGCCTGCGCACCGCCGAGCGCCACCCGAAACCCGGTCATCACCTCATCGAAGATCAGCACGCTGCCGTGCTCGTCGCACAGCGCGCGCAAACCGGCGAGGAAGCCGTCGGCCGGCGGCACACAATTCATGTTGCCCGCCACCGGCTCGACGATCACCGCCGCGATCTCTGGCCCCCATTGCGCGAAAGCCTCGCGCACGGTGGACAAATCGTTGTAGCGCAGGGTCAGCGTCTGCGCCGCCAGCGCCGCCGGGACCCCCGGGGAGGTCGGCACACCCAGCGTCAGGGCGCCCGAACCGGCCTTGACCAGCAGGCTGTCGGCATGGCCGTGATAGCAGCCTTCGAACTTCACGATCCTGTCGCGCCCCGTGGCGCCGCGCGCCAGACGGATGGCACTCATGGTGGCCTCGGTGCCGGAGTTGACGAAGCGCACCTTCTCGATCGACGGCATGAGTTGGCACACCCGCCGCGCGAGTTGCGTTTCCAATGCCGTCGGCGCGCCGAAGCTGAGCCCCCGGGCCGCCACCTGCTGCACCGCGCCGACCACCTCGGGGTGCGCATGCCCGACGATCATCGGCCCCCAGGAGCCGACGTAATCGACGTAGCGCCGCCCCGCCGCGTCCACCATGTAGGCACCCTGCGCCCGATCGATGAAAACCGGGACCCCGCCCACGCCGCGAAAGGCGCGCACCGGCGAATCCACACCGCCGGGAATATAGCGCTGCGCTTCTTCGAACAAGGCTTCGGAACTGGGCATGATCAGGCTCCTGTGGAAAAAGATGCGGCCTCGGCCGCCGTAAACCGCTGGGCATAGGATCGCGCCTGCGCCGCCGGATCGCGTCCGCACAGGCCGCCGATCACGGCCACCAGATCGGCGCCCGCGGCGATGAGCATCGGCGCATTATCCGGCGTGATGCCACCAATGGCGACCAGCGGCACCGACAAGGCCGCCTTCGCGGCCCGCAGCACGTCGATGGGCGCCAGTGCGGCCTCGGGCTTGGTGACGGACGGGAAGAAGCACCCAAAGGCGACGTAATCGGCGCCCTGCGCAACCGCGGTTCGTGCCCGGGCGAGATCCGCATAACAGCTCACCCCGATCAGCGCCTGCGCGCCCAGCTGTGCGCGCGCCTGCGCCGGGTCGGCGTCGTCGCGACCCAGGTGCACCCCATCGGCGCCCACCGCGGCCGCCAATGCCACATCGTCGTTGATCAAAAGCGGCACTCCGCCGGCGCGGCACACCGCCCGCAAACCCTGTGCCTCCGCCAAGCGGCGATCGATATCGCGGCCCTTGTCGCGGTATTGCACCACCCGCGCGCCACCGGCAATCCATGCCGCGGCCCGCTCGGCCAGTGCCGCTGGCGAGGGTGCATCGCTGGTAATCGCATACAACCCGCGGATCGGCCACGTGAAATCGCGCTCCGTCATGAGGCCACGCCTTCCCTCAACTCGATACTCCCCCTGAATCCGCCGAACTCAGCCGCCGAGCGCTCGACTCATCGCCGTCGATCCCCGCTGAGGCACCCGCGCGCCACCCCTGGCAACGCGCAACGGCATGCAACAGTTGATCCCTATAGATCAGCGAACTGCTCATGCTAGATTGTGGCATGCCAAAGACCTCCTTCCTTCAAATACCCTGGAGTGCCCATGTGGCCTGATATAACCCGTTGCTATTGCATCGATGATCTTCGGATAACAGCCAAGCGATCCCTCCCCAAACCGATTTTCGATTACCTCGACGGCGGCGCCGAAGATGAAATCACGATGCGACGCAATCGTGAGGTCTTCCGTGATTATGAATTCTCGCCCCGAGTGCTCCGCAACGTGGCGCAGATCGATCTATCGACCCAGGCGCTCGGCGTCGCATCCAGCATGCCCCTGATTTGTGCGCCGACAGGCATGTCACGCATGTTCCACTATCTGGGGGAAGTGGCCGTCGCCCGCGCGGCACATGCGGCCGGCATCCCCTACTCACTGTCGACGGTCTCCTCGACCGCGCTGGAAGATATCGCCCAGCTGACGCCGGGGCCCAAGTTCTTCCAGCTCTACGTCATGAAAGACCGATCGATCGCCCACGACCTCATCGAGCGCTGCAAGAGCGCGGGCTACCAGGGCCTTTACCTGACGGCCGACCTCGCCAGCCTGGGCAATCGCGAGCGCGACCTGCGCAACGGCTTCGGGCGCCCACTCGAAATCAAGATCAAGACCGGCCTCGGCGCATTGCTAGCGCCCCTGTGGCTCTATCGCCTGGCCACCCAACCGGCCATGCGCCTGGCGACCTTGGCGCGCTATCTGCCGCATGATGGGGATGCGGTGAAAAACTCCGAGTTCGTCAACGAACAGCTCGATCCATCGCTCGACTGGGATGATGCCATCGCCTTTCGCGAGCAATGGGGCGGGCCCTTCATCATCAAGGGCATCCAGTGCGTCGAAGACGCCCGCAAAGCCGTGGAAATCGGCGCGAGTGCCATCGTCATCTCCAATCATGGCGGCCGCCAGCTCGACATGGCGCCGACCGCGCTGTCCCTGCTGCCCCAGGTAGTCGATGCCGTGGGCGATCAGGTCGACGTGCTCATTGACGGCGGCATCCGGCGCGGCTCGGACGTCATCAAGGCGGTGGCGCTCGGCGCAAAGGCCTGCCTCATCGGACGGCCCTACCTGTTCGGTCTGGCGGCCGGTGGCGAAGCCGGGGTCAGCCGTGCACTCGGCCTGCTCCGCACCGAAATGGAACGGGTAATGCAACTGATCGGCTGTGAATCGATCTCCGCACTCGATGCCCGGTACATCCAGCGGATCGAGCGCGTGGCCAACGGTTGACCGGCATCGCGGATGAGCCGGGCCCGCTAGCGCCCGGATTCCGCGTTGCCGTCGCCCAGACGCCGGGGAATCGCCGCGCCGCAGCCGGGATGAAACGCCGCCGCCAAGGTGCGGGCCACATAAGCCTGCGCCCGCTCGGCGGCAAGCGGTACGGGTTCCCCCAGCGCCAGCCGGGCCGCGAGCGCCGCCGCCAGCGTGCAGCCGGACCCGTGAAACGGTCCGGTCAGGCGCGGCCAGGTGAAGACCTGCACGCCCTCGGGGCCATGCAGGCGGTTTTCCACCTGCGCGCCGGGTTCATCGCCGCCGGTCACCAGCACATAGCGGGCGCCCAGCGCACGCAGCGTCTCGGCGCAGGCAGCGAGATCGTCGTCCCCGGCCAGGGTGCGCGCTTCGGGGGCGTTGGGGGTCAGCACGGTGGTGCGCGGCAACAAGGCCTCGCGCACCGCGGGGATGAGGTCGTCGGCCGCGAGCCGCCCCCCGCCGGTCGCCACCAACACCGGATCGGTCACCACCGGAATCGCCGGATAGCGAGCGAGCAGCGTCGCCACCGCCGTCACGATCGCGCCGGTGCCGAGCAGGCCCAGCTTGATCGCGGCCACCGATTGGTCGGCGAGCACCGCCTTGGCCTGCGCGATGATCAACTCCGGGGCGACCGCCTCGACGCGGCGGACGTTCGCCGTGTCCTGCACCGTCAGACAGGTGATCGCCACGGCCGCGTGTACGCCCTGCGCCGCGATGGCTTCGATATCGGCCTGCTGACCAGCGCCGCCGCTCGGATCGTGTCCCGAGAGCACCAGCACCGTGGGGGGGGAAGAAGGTTGCGTCATAGAATCCGGAGTCTATCACCCGCTGCTGCGCGTCCGGCGGCGTAGCGGCGGGCCAGCCCAGTGGCACGCATCCCAGCCGGGCCTCCCTCGACTATGCTTGAATCGTCGACATCCAAGCCGGCGGAGCCGGATCAGCCGAGGAGCGAATCATGCGAGCAGTCATCCGGATCATCGGCATCCTGGCCCTGTTGCTGGGCATCTGGTGGATTTTGCAGGGCACCGGGCTCGCTCCGGTCGGCTT